>NZ_JBVJHR010000015.1:0-58223 GCF_055586705.1 Sphaerisporangium sp. NPDC049457
GGTCACACTGGCGACGCCGACACCAACGCCACGCAAGCCGATGCCACTACCAGCGCAGATCCCAACGCTGATCTCAAAATGCCACTGGAGTACTAGAAGATCCTCCCCTTGATGTAGTCGGCCAGCGCGAGCGCCGCGCCGGCGACGTCGGCGACCGGATGCCGCTTTTCGGCCGACTGCCAGGAGAAGTAGGCGCCGCCGTACCCGACGAAGACCCACAGCGGCAGCCCCACGTCGGCGCGGTGGATCAGCAGCGCGGGCATGTGCTCCCGCAGTTCGGCCGCTACGCCAAGGTCTGCCAGGCAGTCGTGCAGCCGCAGCAGCTTGGCCCCCTCTTCGCGGACCTCAGGGGTCGTGCCGTCTGTCGCCTCCCGCATGATGATCACGTCCATGCCGTGTCCTTCCACACCCCGCAGTGCCGGGACTGTGCGCCCTCGGACGGCCGGTGGTCGCCGACCCTGTACTGCGCTGGAGGGCCGGACGCCGCACCGATATGCCTGATTCAAGACAAACACCGCATTCCCTAGGGCAAGACCCCATCAAGGCCCCACACCCTCGCCGCAGCATCCCCCTAGAAGCGGGGCCGCCGGCGATAGCGCGGGCCCTGCGGCGATAGAACCCCTGGTGGCGGCCATGGAGAGCGCGGCGGCGACGAGGACGCGGGCGGTGTCGGGCACCGGCCGGGTCGCCGGTCTCCGGTGCGAAGGATGGTGTTGAATTGGCGGGTGACGACCATCGCGCCCACCGGAGAGCAGCACACCATCGAGGCCGGCGGCTTCCGTGCCGTCGTCACCGAGGTCGGAGCGGGGCTGCGCAGCCTCACGTACGAAGACCGGCCGCTGATCACCGGCTACTCCGAGCACGAGACCCCGCCCGGGTCGGCCGGGGTTCCCCTGCTCCCCTGGCCCAACCGCGTCGAGGACGGTCGCTACACCTTCGACGGCCAAGAGCGGCAGCTCGCGTTGACCGAGCCCAAGTACGGCAACGCGGCGCACGGCTTCACCCGTACGCTTCCCTGGCAGGTCCTCTCACGCGACGCGGGGTCGATCACCCTGGGCCTGCGGCTGTTCCCGCAGACCGGCTACCCGCACATCCTCGATCTGTCGGTCTCCTACACCTTGAACGGCTCGGGTCTCGTGGTCGAGATCGGGGCGCGCAACGCCGGCGGCACCGTCGCGCCGTACGGCTTCGGCGCCCACCCGTACCTCACCGTGGGCGAGCCGCTCGACGGCGCCGTCCTGCGGGTCCCCGCCGCCGAGTGGGTCGAGGTGAACGAACGCAAGATCCCGGTCGGCAGGCATCCGGTGGATGGCACCAGGTACGACTTCCGCGACGCCCGCCCGATCGGCGAGATCTCCTTGGACACCGCGTTCACCGGGCTTACCCGCGACGCCGACGGGCTGGTCCGGGTGCGGCTCGCCACCGCGGACGGCAGGCGCGGCGTGGAGCTGTGGGGGGGCGAGGGCGTCGAATGGCTCCAGCTCTTCACCGGCGACACCCTGTCCGGCGGCTACCGGCGCGGCGGCCTCGCCGTGGAGCCGATGAGCTGCCCGCCCAACGCCTTCCGCACCGGCGAGGACCTCATCCGCCTCGCTCCCAGAGAGAGCGTCGCCCACCGCTGGGGCATCACCCCCTTCGAGCTGCACTGACGCCCCCGCCGGGCCGTTCCCCGTAGCCGCGCCCGGGGCCGCTTCGCGCTACTTCTGGGCGCTGATCAGGTCGAGTGGGTTGTCGGGGGCGTCGGCCTTGGCCTTCTCCATCTGCTCGCCGAGCTCCTGAAGCTGCTTGCGGCCCATGACCTCGCGCACCTTCGGGAACCACTCCTGCTCTTCTTCCTCCACGTGGTGGCGGACGTTCTCCATCAGGACGGTCATCTTGGCGTCGTACCGCTCGTCCTTCGGGTCGAGGTTCTTGAGCTCCGACAGCATCCACACCACGACGTGGTGCTCCTCGACGCTCTCCAGGACGTGGTCCTCGGTGTCGGGGACGTCCTTGCGGGCGACCGGATAGAAGATCGTCTCCTCGATGTAGGCGTGGGTGGTGAGCTCGCGGACGACCTGCTCGACGATCTGCCGCTTCTCCTTGTAGGCCTGCTCGCCCGCCTTCTCGAACTGCTTGAACAGCTTCTCGACGGTCTTGTGGTCGTCCTTCAACAGCACGATGGCGTCCATGCGCCGCTCTCCCTCTGCTCGTGTGACCTCTGCACCCCCGCTTCCTCCTGTGAGTGATTTGAAACCGCGAGGCCATCGGGCTCTTCCGCCCTCGGGGGGACCGCCACCCCTGACCGCCGCCCCTGACCGCCACGCCGCCCCCGGCCGCCGCGCCGTCGCCCAAGCCCGGCGAGCCGGTGCCCGGCGTGTGACCATGGAGGCATGGCCGAGACGATGACCGCCTGGGTGGTACGCCACCCCGGCCCCATGCAGAGCGGGCCGCTGCGACGCGTGCGGCTGCCGGTCCCTTCGCCGGCACCCGGCGAGGTGCTGGTCAAGGTCGAGGTCTGCGCCGTCTGCCGTACCGATCTGCACCTGGCCGAGGGCGACCTGCCGCCGAAGCGGCCGGACACGGTGCCCGGCCACGAGGTCGTGGGACGGGTCGTCGCCCACGGCGCGGGCGCGGAACGCCTGGAGCTCGGCGCCCGGGTCGGCGTCGCCTGGCTGCACTCCACCTGCGGCGAGTGCCGCTACTGCCTGCGCGGCTCCGAGAACCTGTGCCCGTACGCCGCCTACACCGGCTGGGACGTCAACGGCGGGTACGCCGAGTACGTCACCGCGCTGGAGGACTACGTCTACGAACTGCCCGGCGACCTGCCGGCCGAGCGGCTCGCCCCGCTGCTGTGCGCGGGCATCATCGGCTACCGCGCCCTCGCGCGCGCCGACCTGCCGCCGGGCGGGCGGCTCGGCATCTACGGCTTCGGGGCGTCCGCGCACCTCGTCGCGCAGGTGGCGATCGCCCAGGGCGCGGCGGTGCACGTGCTGACCCGGTCTCGCCAGGCCCGGGAGCTGGCGCTGGAGCTCGGCGCGGCCTCGGCGGGCGAGGCGTACGACCCTCCGCCGGAGCCGCTGGACGCCGCGATCCTGTTCGCGCCCGTGGGGGACCTGGTGCCGGTGGCCCTGAAGGCGCTCGACATGGGCGGCACCCTCGCCGTGGCCGGCATCCACCTCACCGACATCCCCTCGCTGACCTACGAGGAGCACCTGTTCTACGAGCGCACGCTGCGCAGCGTCACCGCCAACACCCGCGAGGACGGCGCCGCGTTCCTCGATCTGGCCACCCGCCACCCGCTGCACGTCACCACGGCCCCCTACGACTTCGACCAGGCCGACCAGGCCCTGGCCGACCTCGCCGCCGACCGGGTCACCGGCGCCGCCGTCCTGCGCGTCTCCGGCTGACCGCCCGCGGGTCCGGGGGGCCGGTACGGCCCTGGCCCGCCGGACGCGCGTGCGTCCGCCGGGACCCGTAGGTCCTGCGGCTACCGGTCGGGGTCGTGGGAGCGCAGGAGCTCCACCACGGCGGTGATGTCGGCGTCCGCCCAGCCGCCCGCGGCGGCCTCCTCGTAACGCCGTTCGACCAGCCGGGCGATCGGCGGCGAGACGCCGTTGGACTCGGCGACCTCGGCGAGCAGCCGGACGTCCTTGGCGCCGAGCCGGGTGGCGAACCATCCCTCGTGGCGCCCGGCGATGAGATCGTCGAGCCGGTTGTGCAGCCCCGCAGCCACGGTCGGCCAGCTGTGGAGCACCTCGCGCAGCAGCGTCCTGTCCAGTCCGGCGGCCTCGGCCGTGGCGACCACCTCGCCGGCGACCGCGACCCCGGCCATCAGCAGGTAGTTGTTGAGCAGCTTGAACGCCGAGGCGTCCCCGGGGTCCGCGCCGCAGTACCAGTGGGCGGAGAACAGCCGCGACCACACCGGCTCCAGGGACTCGGCCAGCGCCCGGTCGCCGCCCACGAGCCCCGCGGCGGACCCGTTCAGCACGGCGTGCGGCGCGCCCAGGATCGGCGCCGCGAGGAACCGCCGCCCGGGGGCCATCTCGCGCAGGCGGCGCGAGGTACGCGGCGAGACGGTGCTCATGTCGACCAGGACGCCCGCGCCGACCGCGTCCTGGCCGGGCTCCGGCTCCCGGCCGTGACCGGTCTGCGCCTCGGTCCGCGCGTCGGCCAGGGCTTCGGTCACGGCGAGGGCGGCCCGGTCGTCGGTGAGGGACATCAGCACCACCTCGGCGTCCCGGGCGGCCTCCGAAGGGGACGACGCCTCCACGGCCCCCGACTCGACCACCTCGGCCGTCCTGCCCGGCGTCCGGTTCCAGACGGTGACGTGGTAGCCCTGGGCCAGCAGCCGCGCGGCCACCGCCCGCCCCATGTTGCCCATCCCCAGCACGGCCACCCGCATGAGCGATCCCCCCTCACCGCCATTGTCCCGGTCGCCTTGCGCCGGACGGGGCGGCAGGGGGTGGGTCACGGTTTGCGGGCGACGCCTCCGACGAAGGTGTAGTAGGTGGCGCTCGTCTCCCAGTGATCGTCCGGTCCTGGGTGCCATTCGGCGAGCGGGACGAACCCGGGCTCCAGCAGCTCGAAGTCGCCGAAGTAGCCCATCAGCTCCTCGCGGGTGCGCCACCGGCCGGTGCCCAGGTGGTCGTTGAAGAGCTTCTCGGCGGCCAGGGCCTGCTTGGACGACTCGGGGCGCTCGTCGCCGGGATTGTGGAAGTTGGACGTGGCGATGAAGCTGCCGGAGGGCAGCGCATCCCGCAGCGTGGCGGCGATGCCCTGCGGGTCCTCCTCGTCGTTGAGGTGGTGCAGGATGCCGAACATCAGCAACCCGATGGGCCGGCTGAAGTCGATGAACGTCCGCAGCGTGGTGTCGGCGAGGATGGCCTCCGGATCGCGCACGTCGGCCTGGATGACCGTGGTGGTGCCGTTGGTGGCCAGCAGCGCCCTGCCGTGCGCGAGGACGATCGGGTCCTTGTCCACGTAGACCACCCGCGTGGCCGGGTCGACCGCCTGGGCGATCTGGTGGACGTTGCCCTGTGTGGGCAGCCCGGACCCGAGGTCGATGAACTGGCGGACGCCCTCCTCGGCCGTCAGGTGGTGCACCACGCGGCGCAGGAAGGCGCGGTTCGCCCGCGCGGCGTTCCTCGCGTCAGGGGCGATGCGCAGCCCCATCTCGGACAGTTCCCGGTCGACCGCGAAGTTGTCCTTGCCGCCCAGCATGTAGTCGTAGACGCGGGAGACGCTCGGCTTGGAGGTGTCGATCTCGGGCGGCAGAGCGGCACGCTCGTCCCTCACCCAATCCGAGTCTTGGTTGCGCTCGTCGTTGCGCTCAGACACGCCCGTCCCCACCTCGCTCGATCGGCTCGCGGAACCGATACCGGACCGAGGAAAATGGTAACCCGTAGTTATGCGAAATATCCCATGATTCCCTAGTCAAGGGCCGCGACCACCCTGTTGCGGCAAGTCTCGCCGATGGCCGATGAAAAAACCTCGCGTCCCGTATGACACGCGTCGACTTTTACCCCAAACCCGACATATACCTCGAATTCATACCATCGGGATGTGTTGTGGGAACATCTCCGCCGAAGGCGCCGCGACCAAGGGCTTCATCGCCTCCTGGAGCGCCCACGCCTCGTTGTGCAGCAGCCGTCGCTCTCTGGGCTCGCAGTCGGCGTCGACCACGACGTTGTCGCCCTCGAAACGCGGGAAGACGTGGATGTGGGTGTGGAACACGTCCTGCAGCGCCACCTCGCCGTCGGCCACGAAGATGTTGACGCCCTCGCACCGGAGCCCCGAACGGCGCAGGCCCCGCGCCACCCGCTGGGCCAGGCGCCACATGTGCGCGCCCACCTCCTCGTCGAGGTCCTCCAGCCCCGAGGCGTGCGCCCGGGACACCACCAGGGCGTGCCCCGGGTTCACCGGGTTGGCGTCCATGACGACGACCACGACCTCGTCCTGGAATACCAGAGTGGCCTCGGCCCGTCCCTCAAGAATGTCGCAGTAAGCACATGGATCAGATGAAATGTCCATATCTGTATGTTCCCTTGTGCGGGAGCGGGCATTCCATCGGGGTGCCACAACGGCCGAGGCCGCCCGGCCGGTCGGCGGCGCGAGCGGAGCGAGGCGACCGGCCGATCAGTCGACGTAGCGCCGGGCCACCGAGGTGCGCTGAGGTTCCTCCAGCAGGCGCAGCCCTCGTTCGACCTCCATCGGCACCACCCGCCTCTCGCGCAGCACCCACGGCAGCCCGGCCAGCGCCGCCGCCACGGCCGAGGCGCTGGCCCGGTCCTTCGGGATCGAACGCAGGACGGCCACCGTGCGGCGCAGCGCGTCGAACGCCGGACGCCGCAGCCAGGCGGTCCACAGCGTGTTGCGGATGCCGAGCCTGCGACGCTGCCTGCGGTCGCGGACGGTGGACGCGGCGTGGTGCACCACGACGTCCTCGGCCCAGCACAGCCACCATCCCCGGGACGCCAGGTCGAGGCTGAGCAGTTCCTCCTCGCCGCCCAGCCACAGCCGCGGAGAGAACCCTCCCGCCTCGCGGAACGCGGTCACCCGCAGCATCGAGGCCCCTGCCAGGATGCTGAGCAGCGCCGGGCCGGGCAGCCACGCAGGGCCGGGGATCGGCGAGTACCGCAGCTCCGGCGTGATCGGATCCTCGCGCAGGATCGGCTCGACCAGGATGCGGCCGGTCACCGAGGCCAGCCCGGGATGGGCGTCCAGCAGGTCGGCGGCCCGCGACAGGGCGCCGGGCTCCCACCAGGTGTCGTCGTCGCAGAAGGCGACGTACGGCGTCGTGACCTCCTCGACCGCGACGTTGCGGGCGACCGCGCCGAGGTTGCGCGGGCTGCGGATCAGCCGCACCCCCGGGAACGCCCGCGCCACCGCGTCCGCGCTCCCGTCGCGGGAGCCGTTGTCCACGACGATGACGCGCGGGCGCTCGGGCACCGCCGTCATGTGCCCGAGCGTGCGCAGCAGCTCGTCGCGCCGATCCATGGTGATCACCACGACGGTGACCCGCCCGTCGGTCATCTACCCGCCTCGACGCCGGACTCCAGGAGTCGCGCGACGGCCTCGACGTGAGCGGGCAGCCGGCGGCGTCCGGCGACCACGAGCGGCAGCCGGAACAGGGCGGCCAGCACGGCCAGGCCGCACGCGGGGTCGCGCCGCGCGCGGGCGGCCATCCGCACGGTCTCGCGCACCACGACCGCGGCCGGGCGGCGCAGCCAGACGGTCAGCAGCGCGTTGCGCGCCTGGACCCGGCGCCGCCCGGCCGGCGCCTCCCGCAGGAGCGACGGCTCGTGCACGGCGACCACGTCGGGCACATAGCACCGGTCCCAGCCGAGCACCGCGAGGTCGTAGGCCAGCAGTTGCTCCTCACCGGGGAAGAACAGCACGGGACTGAAGCCTCCGGCGGCGAGGAACGCCTCGCGGCGCACCACGGACCCGCAGGCCAGGAATCCCAGAACCGGCGGGCCGGGCCGGCCTGGGCCCGCGCGCAGTGGGGTGTCCGCCATCATCGCGTTGATCGGGTCGGGGACGCGTTCCGGCCCGACCAGCATGCGGGCGGCGACCAGGCCGAGGCGGGGGTGGGCGTCGAAGGTCTCGGCGGCCGTCCGCAGGGCGCCGGGCTCCCACCAGGAGTCGTCGTCGCTGAAGGCGACATAGGGCGTGCGGGCGGCCAGCGCTCCCACGTTCCTGGCGGGCGCGCCGAGGTTGTGGGACAGCTGGATCACCTCGGCCTCGGGGAACTCCGCGCGGGCGCGTTCCGCGGTGCCGTCGGAGGAGCCGTTGTCCACCACGATCACCGGCGGGCGCTCGGGGAGAGCGCGCAGCCGGCCCAGCGTGCGCAGCAGTTCGTCCCGGCGGTTCCTGGTCGCGATCACGACGGTGACCGGCACGACGCCGGCCCCGGTGTCCCCCTCGGCAGGCGTCGTCATCACGGTCCCCGTTCTCCCGGTGCGCGAAAGCCCTCGTCGCGACCCATAACCCACGCTGAGCTGGGCAAACCCCGCCGGCATCCCGTCTCCCTGTGACCGTCGGTGATCACATCCGTCCCTGCGGCGAGGCGGGCAGGCGGCGGACGGGAGGCGCGGTCGGAGGGCGGTCGCAGGTACGGGCAGAGGTGCGGTCAGCGGCAGCGGCCGGCCGTAAGGCGGGAGACCTCCCAGCCCGCGCCGTCGAAGGGCGACATGAACTGCGACAGCAGGTCGAGCGCGTAGCCCTGCGTCCGGCCGCCGGGGTCGAGCAGGCTGACCACCTGAGGGCCGTCCGCGCCGCGCAACGTGATCGCGTTCGCCCGGCGCGGGGCGGCCAGCCCCGGCCTGGTGCCGATCGTGAGGCAGGCGATCGGCGTGGCGCCCACCTTCAGGGCCTGCTTCGCGCTGATGGGACGGGTGCGCTGGTCGTAGCGGCGGAACGCCAGCGAGGTCGCCGGGCCGAGCTCGAAGGTGTCGGAGAAGACGTCCTGGCCGATGTCGCGGGCGATGCGGACGCCGAGCCGCACGTCCGGCCGCAGGTCCACCCCGCCCGCCCGCAGGTCGAGATGGTCGTAGTGTCCCTCGAAGCCGGGCGAGACGTAGCCCAGTTCGGCGGGGGCGTGCATCCCGAAGGGGATCCTGCCCGGCCTGATCCGCAGCCACGAGGCGCCGTGGACGGCCAGCGAGAGGTCGCGGATCGAACTGCGGCGCAGTCCGAATCTGCCCTCCATCTGGAAGGCGAGGAAGCCGCTGGTGTAGGGGATGTCCTTGCGCACACTGATCCGCTGTGGCGCGATCGGGCTCACCGACAGGCCGGCGTGGACCTCCAGCAGCCGGGTGGGGACGGGCTTGGAGGACAGGTCCACTGATAGATCGGGATTCATCCGGATGGTGGTGTCGGAGGCCAGGTCCCTGACGGCGAACGAGGCGCCCAGCAGTTCTCCCTGCGCCGGCCGGTACACCCGCGACACCAGCGCCCCCTCGACCGCGAACAGCCCGTCCAGCGTGTTGGCGCCGCCGTCCGCCCTGTACGACAGGCGCGGCACGACAAGGCCCTTGCCGGAGGCGTCCCCGCCCTCGATCGTGAAGGCCGCCGGCACGTCCGCGAGCCGCACCGCTCCCGACGCCGTTCCCGTGGCCGTTCCCGAGTCGTCCCGCCCGGGAGGGGAGGCGGGCGGGACGACGGTGACCTTGGCGTCGAGCCGCTTGACGGGGGCGGAGTTCTGGACTCGGACGCGGGTCTTCCTGCCGTACGTGCCGTCGATCGCGACCACCCCCGGGACCGGATCGACCGCGGCCCGCCCCCGCACGACGCCGTACGCGGCGCCGGTGTCGGCCTCCACCGCCGCGCGCAGCGAAGTGAGGGTCGCCGCCGGCTCCACCCGGTAGTTCACCTTGATCACGTTCGCGTCCCGGCCGTCCGGGTCTTTGCCCATGCCCGTCTCGAACGGGCCGAGCGACATGCCGGTGACCGCCGGCGGCAGCCCGTCCAGCGTCGCGTACGCCCTGATCGGCACCGGGGCGACCACCTTGCTCGCCAGGTAGACCGCGAGCCTGCGGTCCCTGGGCCGGTAGCCGGAGAAGGAGAACGTCTTGCGGGCGAGGTCCACGGTCACCTTCGCGGGCAGTCCCTTGAGGCGCACGAACCCGCGGACGCCGAAACAGCCTCTCCCCGCGGACCCGGCCGCGCTCCCCGCGGACCCGGTCGCCGTCCCCACAGGCCCAGCCGCCGTCCCCGCGGATCCGGTTGCCGTCCCCATGGTCCCTGCCGCCGTCTTCTGGGGGGCGCCACCTGCGGGCGGGCCGCCCAGGCAGAAGGCGCCTTGGTCGGCGGCGCAGCCCGCGGCGCCGGGAGCGCAGCCGCCGTCGACCAGGGCCAGGCCGCTCGCCACCCCCGGCACGCCGGGAATCGCGCTGATCGCCGCCGCCTTGCCCAGCCACACCTGGGCTTTCAGGTCCATCCGATCCCCTGTGGCGCTGTAGGTGACCGGACCGCCCGGGACGGCCGAGACCTCGATGCCGCCCGGGAGCGGGCCGAGCGTCCCCAGAACCCCGAAACGCAGATCACCGTCCAGGCGCACGTCCGCGTCCAGCGCCATGGCCCGGCCCACGACCTTGGCCGCCACCGGCGAACCGCTCTGGGACCGAGAACCGCTCTCGGCCGGAGCACCGGCCCGGGAAGGGGAACCGCTCTGGGACGGGGAACCGCTCTCGGACCGAGAACCGGTCTCGGCCGGGGAACCGGTCTGGAAGGACGCCTTGAAGCCGCCGGCGCCGCCGCCGAACTGGGCGCCGGTCAGCCCGTCCACGCGGACGCTGCCGTCCAGGTCACCGGTGGAGCGGTCGTAGTGCGCGGCCAGGTGCGGGCCGCGGGGCGCCCGCGCGCCGTCGTGGTTGGCGATCGCGACCGTCGCCGACCCGACCGGCCCGGACAGGCCCTGGAAGCGGTAGGTCCCGCCGCCCCAGCCGGCCTCGAAGCGGGCCGGCACGTCCTCCACCTCGGCCGCGACGCGGAAGGCGCGGCCCTGGAACCGGGTGCGGGCGAAGGCCAGGACGGAGGTGGTGGGCCGGTCCGCCGTCCAGCTCAGGCGCCCGCCGGCCAGATCGGCCAGCATCGCGACGCGCCGGTGCACCCCCCTCACAGTGATCCAGACGTCTTCCCCACCGTCCGCCCCGCCGTCGGCGCCGCCACGCCCGGCGCCGCCGGCGCTTCGGCCCGCACCACTGCCTGAGGCGCGCGCCGTGCCGCCGGCCCGGGTGACGTAGACCCGGTTGACGTAGACCTCCGCCTTCTTCAGGCCGGACGTCGCCGTGACCTCCGCGGTGGGCCGCTCGCCGAGCTGCCAGGAGCCCTCGACGGTGGACCGCAGGCCGTACAGGGTGCTGTCGATGGTGGGCCCCTGCCGGGAGCCCGCATAGGCGGCACGCAGCCTGCCGATCGCGCCGCTCGCCTGGTACCGCGCCTTCCTGGCGGCCGGGTCCAGGTCCACCTCGACCCGGCGCGGCGTGTTCGACATCTCCATCCGCAGCAGATGCGCGCCGTCGATGCTCGCCGCGGCGAGGAACGGCCGTCCGGCGGAGGCGAGTTCCAGCATGGCGTGCGGCCTGTCGCCGTAGGTCAGCTCGAACCCGGCCAGCGCCGACAGTCTGGCCGAGACGCCGAGCCGCCCGCCGTCCTTGATGACCGTGACATGACCGCCCGCGGGGGTCGAGACGGCGCCTCCGTCGCGTTGCAGGACGACCTCGACGCCGCCGATCGGCGCGCTGGAGGTGTGCGTTATGCGGCTTCCCGCTATGTCGTAAAAAATCCGCATTGAGGCGGGCAGGGCGGTCAGCGACGCACGGAAGACCGTCCCGGCCGCCGCCCGGTCATAGAACACCACCTCCGCCGCCCGCGCCCCCACGACCGCCCCGGCCGCCCACCCCCGCGACCCTGCCGCCACCCGATCAGGCGAAGCCACCCGGCCCGCCCGCCGTGACCCCGCCATCACCCCACCAGGCGAAGCCGCCCGGCCCGTCCGCCGTGATCCCGCCATCATCCGATCGGGCGAAGCCGCCTGCGCCACTCGCTTCCGCGACCGCGCCGCGACCCGGACAGGCGAACCGGCGCCGGCCGCCCGTTTCTGGGATCCCTCCTGCCTCGCCCCCCTTTCCGAAGCGGACCCGCCGTCGGAGCCGCGTGGGGGCGTTCCGACCGTCAGCGCCTGGGACCTGCCGTCCACCGCCTCGTAGCGGGCGCGGAAGTCGGCCGGCACGCCGGTCATCGTCCCCGCGACCACCCTGTCCAGCCGGCCGTCACGGTAGGTGTAGTCGCGCAGTCGCGCCCTGCTCATCGGCGAGGGCCCCGTGAAGCGGATCTCGGTGGCGCCGCCCGCCGCCTGCCGGGCCAGAGCGGCCGTGACCTTCGAGGCGACCTTGTCCAGCACCACCTGCGTGTACCGGCCGCCCGTCCTTCCCTGCCCTCTGGTGTCCAGCACCAGAGCGTCCAGCGTCGAGGGCCGGGAGACGGCGGCCTTCAGCGTGCCCTCCCCCTTGCCGGCGTCGAACCGCGCGCCGATGGTCAGCTTGTCGGGCGCCGGCGACTGCCGCAGGCTGACCAGCACCGGATCGGACGGCCGCCCGCCCTGGGAGAGGTCCGCGAGGCCGGCCACGGTCGCGATCGAGGCGCCCGGCTTGGACCTGTGCACGCTCACCTGGACCTCGGCCACCCCCCGGCCGCCCCCGCCGTCATGACCACTCCCACCCCGGCCACCGGTGTCCAGCCGGTAGACCCCCCAGTCGAGGCCGGACAGCGACGTGCCGCGCCGGAATCCGTCGAAGCCGATCGACAGCCGCGTGGCGCCGGCGACCGACGCCGCGGCCGGGATGTCGTACCGCGCCCACACTTGGGCCTTCAACGCCTTGTCACGATCCGCACCGGTCGCCAGCCGTGCCGTCGCCAGGCCGAGACCGTCGGCGACGCGGACCGCCAGGTCGTCCCGTTGCCGATCGCGCCTGCGCTCGGCTTCGCCGCCCGGCGAGCCGCTCTTGTCCGAGGAGCCGAGGAGCGAGTCGACGGTGCCGCCGACCGGCGCGTGTAGCTTGCGCTGAGCGTCCGCCAGCGCGCCCGCCCTGCCGACCAGATCCGCGCGGTCGAGCGTGGGGACCAGGCTCGCGACGAGGTCCGGGGAGCCGTCCCCGGTCACGTCCGCCGCGACCGGCTTGGCCAGCGGCTGGGGCGCCGAACAGGACACCGCCAGAGACGTGGCCTGCGCGCACAGCCGGTACGTCACCAGCGGCACGCCCTCCGGCAGCGCACGGTAGAGCCCTGGCAGGTCGAAGCCCGACAACTGCTTGACCTTGGCCGCCATCGTGTTCACCGCGCCGGCCGGGGCCTTGGACACGCTCAGCGCCTCGGCCTCGCCGTCGGCGGGCAGCAACCGGTCCGGGTCGGGGGACGGGCCGCCGTCTCCCAGCACGCCCTCCGCGCGCAGGTGGGAGGCCGCGTCGGCGGCCAGCCTGCCGGCCAGCGCCGGGCCCGCGGGGGTGGTGACCTCCGGGGCGGCCGGGCCTACCGTCCGGGCCTGCATGGGACGGTCCGCGAGCGACGGCCTCATGGGGACCTCGGCCTTCGCGGCCGGAGGGACGGCGATCGGCGGCACCGGAGCGATCTTGCCCGCGCCGGCCGAGCTGCCCGCCACCTTGGTGCGGGTCGCGCCGGGAGACACCGACAGCGCCGAGGACCCGGAAGACGCCGAAGACGCTTGGGACGCGGTGCGGCCGGCGTGCGCGGCCGGACCCGTGGTGATCACCATGGAACCCGCGATGGACGCGGACAGCAGAATCCACGCGAGCGAGTGCCGTTGGAGACGCGGCATGGGTGGCTCCCCGTTGTCCGGACACCGGCCGGCAAGAAAGACGGAAGGCAAGAGCCGATCACAAGGTGACACCAGTCGTCAAACTCATCAATATCCCCAGAAAAGTGGCACGTTCCCATCAGCCCCTTATGCCCGGCCCACCCCGTACGCCGTCATCCGTGCCCCGGCCCGAACCAGGTGGTCAGCGCGGCGCGCGCGCCGTCGAGGTCGGGGTGTCCGTCCGCCGCCCAGGCGATGTGACCGTCCGGCCGGACGAGAAGCGCGGCGGGAGCGGGCACCAAGCCCAGCACCGGGACCCGCCACGCGTCGGCCGAGGGCCACGCCCGCACGAGATCGACCCGGTCTGCCCACTCCGACGCGATCCGCGCCGTCGGCGCCGTCCCGTCCGCCCGCGCGCCACCGTCCAGGCACAGCAGAAGCCCGCGGGCCTTGTGCAGCAGTTCGAAGACGCGGATGTCACCGGTGCCGGTCCTGAGCTCGACGTCCGGCACCCGGTATCCGACGAGCGGATGCCCGCCGTCCACCGAGGACGCCTGCGGGCCCTCCAGCGGCCGCGTCCGCGCGCCGTCCACCGGGTGCGCCTGCGTGGCGCGCATCGGGTAGCGCACGTCCAGGGCGGTGATCATGCCGGACAAGCGGGCGTTGACGTCGTCCAAGGAGACGAGGTCCGCCAGCGTCGCGCGCAGCGCGGTGGTGTGCGCGTCGACGCGCGACAGCGCGGTCTGCGCCCGTGTGTTCGCGAGCACCCGCGCCCCGACCGGATGCCGCTCGGCGTGATAGCTGTCCAAGAGTGAGTCGGGGGCATGCCCGTGCACCACCGAGGCGAGCTTCCAGCCCAGGTTCACCGCGTCCTGCACGCCGAGGTTCAGGCCCTGTCCGCCCGCGGGGAAGTGGACGTGGGCGGCGTCTCCCGCCAGCAGCACCCGGCCTGACCTGTACTCGACGGCCTGCCGGGCCGCGTCGCCGAACCGGGAGAGCCAGCGGGGGGCGCGCATGCCGTAGTCGGTGCCCGCGATCTTGAGGCAGGCCCGGCGCAGCCCCTCGAAGGTGACCGGCTCGTCCTTGCCGGCCACGTGGTCGAACTCGGTGGTCATGACCCGGTACCAGCCGGGCTCGAACGCGAGCACGCTGATCGTTCCGTGTTCGCGCCGCTCCTGGAACAGCGGGTGCTCCGGTGGAGCGTCGAGCTCGACGTCGCCGAGCATGGCGGTGAGGGTCGCGGGGGTGCCGGCGAAGCCGATGCCCGCGAGCCGCCGCACGGCGCTGCGCCCTCCGTCGCATCCCACCGCGTACCGGGCGTCGATCCGGCGCCGCTCGCCCTCGCCGCGTCCTCCGTCCCCACGGGGAGCGAACAGCACCTCCACCTCGACGGCGGACCCGTCCTGGCGCAGGCCGACCACCGCGGCGCCACGCCACAGGCGGACGCCGAGCCGCGCGGCGCGCTCTTCGAGGAGCCGCTCGATGCGCCGTTGCAGCAGCATGAGCATGTACGGGAAGCGGGTGGGCAGGTCGCGGAAGTCCAGCGGCAGCGCCGAGAAGTGCCCGCCGGCCAGCGGACGCCCGGCCTCCAGGAAGGGCTCCACCATGCCCCGCTGGTCGAGCACCTCCAGGGTGCGGGCGTGCATCCCTCCCGCCCTGGACTCCGCCTCCGCGCGTTCCGCGTCCCGCTCCAGGACCAGCACGTCCACGCCCGCGAGCCTCAGCTCGCAGGCCAGCGTCAGGCCGGTCGGACCGGCCCCCGCGATGACCACCTGTGCCGTCGTGCCGCCCATCGGATCCCCTCTCATCGCCCTTAACGCCGTTAAGGATTCATTGAACACTGTTAATCTGTCAAGCGCGCGCACGATCAGGAGGACCGATGAAGATAACCGCCGAGCTCATCGCGCGGACCGCCCTGCGCCTGCTCGACGAGGTCGGCCTGGACGGGCTCACCATGCGCCTCGTGGCCAAGGAGCTGGAGGTGAAGGCCCCCGCCCTCTACTGGCACGTCAAGAACAAGCAGGAGCTCCTCGACGCCATGGCCACCCTGGTGATGGTCGAGGCGGACGAGGGCCTGGAATCACCGCGCCGCGGCGTCACCTGGGAACAGTGGCTGGCCGAGCGGGCCATGCGGCTGCGCCGCACGATGCTGCGGCACCGGGACGGGGCGCGGGTCGTCGCCGGCACCAACGTCGGCCACCCGGTGGTCATCAGGACCATCGAGCTGACCCTGCGCACGTTGCAGGACGCCGGATTCACCCTGGAAGAGGCCACGCGCGCCGTCCCCACGCTCTTCCACTACACGATCGGCTTCACGATCGAAGAGCAGGCCAGGCCGGGCGAGGCGTACGGCGAGGGCGAGAACCCCTACCAGGCTGAGACGATCACCCGGCTCGTGGACGCCGAACGCCATCCACTGGCCGCCAGGATGCTCGGCGACCTCCTCACCCCCGACACCGACGCGCAGTTCGAGCACGGCGTCGCCACCATCCTCGCCGGCATACGCGCCCAGCACTCCGGCGCCCTGGCGCCGTTCAGCGCACCGCCTCAGGAAGGGCGCACACGGTGACGGTGGATGCCGGGCCGGGGGCGAGGGTGGTGCCGGCCAGGCGGGTGGGGGTGGTGCTCAGGCCAGGCGGGCGGGGGTGGTGGTGCTCAGGCCAGGCGGGCGGGGAAGCCGCCGGTGGCCACCGGGCCCCACTTGGAGGGGGTGATGCGCAGCAGTGACTTGCCCTGACGCTCCATGGCCGCGCGGTAGTCGTCCCAGTCGGGGTGCTCGCCGGCGATGGACCGGTAGTAGTCGACCAGCGGCTCAAGGGCGTCCGGCAGGTCCAGGACCTCGCAGGCGCCGTCGATCTGCACCCAGGGCCCGTCGAAGTCGTCCGACAGGATCACGATGCTCACCTGAGGATCGCGCCGGGCGTTCTTGGTCTTGGCGCGCTCGGGATAGGTGGAGACGACGATGCGGCCCAGCCCGTCGACGCCGCAGGTCACCGGAGACGCCTGCGGGCCGCCGTCGCGCCGCGTCGTGATGAGCAGGGCGCGATGGCGATCACGGATGAAGTCGAGAAGCTGGTCACGGGTGACGGCGTCCGCGGTCGCGATCTTCGGGCTCATGCCCTCACTCTACGGCCAACGTTCCCTCCGTCCCTTAAGGCACCGCCGAGGTCACCAACGGCACCACCGATGTCACCTGCGACACCACGGACGCGTGGCCGGTCCCTCGCGCACCACGTTCTTCCCTTGCGCACCACGGACGTTCCGGCGTCGCGTGGTGATTCGCCGTCCGGAAAACGCGGTGGGGATTGTCGGTGCGGGGTGGCATCCTGGTCACGTGGTTGAGACGGTGTTCAGGTGACCGGTCGCGATGGTGCCGTCGCGACCCGCCGAAACCCTCCCTCCCCCCAGACGCGGTCGACCGCAGCCAGTGCCGGGTCCCTCGTCGCACAGGCTGAAGCGACCGTCGTGCGGGCCGAGGCGAGCGACGCGGAGGCGGAGGCCGCCGTCGTGCGGACGAGGAGGACCGGTGTGCTGACGGAGGCGACCGGTGTGCGGGCGTGGGTGGGGGCGGGGACGTGAGCGTTCATCCGGTCAGCCCGTTGTTGGTGGGGCGGACGGCCGAGCTGACCTTTCTGCTCGACGCCTTGGCCCGGGTGCGCGCCCGGTCGGCGACCACGGTTTTCATCGGCGGCGAGGCCGGGGTTGGCAAGAGCCGGCTCATCCGCGAGTTCACCCAGCGAGCCGGCGAGGCCGGCGAGTCCCCTGAGCCCCGCGACGACCGCACAGCCGGTGACGTCCGCGCGACCGGTGCGGTCCGCGCGACCGGTGAAACCCGCACGGCCGGTGAGGTCCGACAGGCCGGTGAAGTGCGGGTGCTGGTTGGTGGCTGCCTCGAACTGGGCACCGACGGCCTGCCCTTCGCGCCGTTCACCGCGGTGCTCCGGCAGCTCGCCCGCGACCTCGGGCATGACGGGGTCGCCGCGCTGCTGCCCGGCGGGCGCACGCGCGGGCTGGCCCGCCTGCTGCCCGAGTTCGGCGAGCCCGACGACGACGGCGCCGAGGCCCGCGCCCGGCTGTTCGAGCAGGTCCTCGGCCTCATCGAGCGGCTCGCCGAGCAGAGCCCGGTCGTCCTTGTGATCGAGGACGCCCACTGGGCCGACCGCTCCACCCGCGACCTGCTGTCCTTCCTCACCCGTTACCAGCGGCCCGACACCCGCGTGCTCACCTTGGTCACCTACCGCTCCGACGAGCTTCATCGCACCCACCCCCTGCGGCGCCTGCTCGCCGAGCTCACCCGCATCGACTGGGTCACCCGTCTCGACCTGCGCAGGCTCAGCCGCCGCCATGTGGTCGAGCAGGCCGCGAGCATCCTCGACCGCGAGCCCTCCGCGCTCGACGTGGACGTCATCTACGCCCGCAGCGAGGGCAACCCCCTGTTCGTCGAGGCGCTGCTCAGCGGCGGCGAGGAGGGGCCGATGCCCGAGTCGCTGCGCGATCTGCTGATCGCCGGCGTCGAGCGCCTCCCCGAAGAGACCCAAGATCTGCTGCGGGTGGCGAGCGCGGGCGGCGCCCGCATCGAGCACAACCTGCTGACCGCGGTGACCGGCCTGGACGACGGCGCGTTGTCGGGCGCGCTGCGCCCGGCGGTGGCGGGCAACGTCCTGCTGGTCGACGGCGAGGGGTACGCCTTCAGGCACGCGCTGATCCGCGAGGCCGTCCACGACGACCTGCTGCCCGGCGAGCGCGCCCGCCTGCACACCCGCTTCGCCAAGGCGCTGGAGCACGACCCCGCCCTGCTGCCCGGCACGCGCGGCGCCATCGAGCTCGCCCACCACTGGTACATCGCGCACGACGCCCCCTCCGCGCTCAACGCCGCCTGGCGCGCCGCCACCGCGGCCCGCAGGTCCGCGGCCTTCGACGAGCAGCTGCGCATGCTCACCCGCGTGCTCGAACTGTGGGACACCGTGCCCGACGCGGCCGAGCGCGTGGGCCGCGACTACATCGATGTGCTGCGGCAGACCACCACCGTGGCGCACCTCGCCGGCGAGTACGAGCGCGCCATCTCGCTGGCCAAGGCCGCCCTGCGCGAGATCGACCCCGCCACCGATCCCGTGCGCGCGGCCAAGCTGCTGCGTCAGCGCGGCCTCACCAGGTACGACCTGGGCCGCGCCGGGCACATCGAAGACCTCCGCGCGGCCGCCGGCCTGGTCCCGGCCGACCCGCCCTCGTCGCTGCGGGCCCAGGTCCTCGAGACGCTGTCGCGCATGCTCCACGGTCCGGGCACCTGGGCCGAGAAGGAAAGCCTCGCCGAGGAGGCCATCCGCGTCGCCCAGCAGGTGGGCGACGCCCGCACCGAGGCCAACGCGCTCGTCACCCTCACCTGGACGCAGTGCCAGTACTCGCAGATGGAGACGCAGGTCGCCGCGTTCGCGCGGGCGCGCGAGATCGCCGAGCACGCGGGCACCTACAACGCGCTCATGCGGGTGGCGATCTCCGAGTCCGACGCGCTGGAGGGGGCGGGCTGGCACGAGCAGGCGGCGCAGGTCGCCCGCAGGGGCATCGCCGACGCCGAGGCGTACGGCCTGGCGCGCACCTCCGGGGCGTTCCTGGCCATCAACCTGGCCGAGCCGCTGGTGTCGCTCGGCCGCTGGGACGAGGCCTTCGAAGTGATCGAGCGGGGCGTGGACGTCGTGCCGCCGCCGCCCTACCGCGCGAGCCTGCAGGGCTTCGCCGCCGACATCATGATGGCCCGCGGCGACCTCGACGCCGCCGAGGCGCTGTTCCGCGCCACGGCGAAGGTCATCGCCGTGGGCACCCATCGCGACCAGGCCATCCTGCCGCACCTGCGCAGAGAGATCGAGCTGCTGGTCGCGCGGGGCCGCGACGGCGAGGCGTCCGAGCGGGTCGCGCTCGCCCTGCACGAGCACGATCTCACCGCCAGCCCTCGTTACGCGTGGCCGGTGCTCATCACGTGCCTGCGGGCGGCGGGCCCGCTGCTCGACGAGCTGCGGGCCCTCGCCGGGCGGCTTGAGGTGCAGGGCGCCCTGCAGGAGGCGCACAGCCTGACCTTCGCCGCCGAGGCGGCCCGTCTGGCCGGGCATTCCGACCGTCCGACGTGGGACAAGGCCGCGGGCGCGTGGGCCGCGTTGCGCCAGCCGTACGCCGAGGCGCAGTGCCTGCTCGGCGCGGCGTGGGCGGCGCTCGCCGCCGGTGAGCGAGAGGAGGCGGCCGAGCGCGTGTCCCGGGCGGCGCCGCTGGCCGCGCGCCTGCGCGCCGCGCCGCTCAGCGCCGAGATCGACTCCTTCGCCCGGCGTGCCCGGCTCCAGATCGGCTCGCCAGAGACGTCCTCCTCGTCCCCTTCGTCGCCGTCATCGCCCGCGTCCGGTTCCTCCGCGTCCGCCGCCGAGCAGGCCGGCCTGGGGCTCACCGCCCGCGAGCGCGAGGTGCTCCGCCTGGTGTCCGCCGGCCGCAGCAACCGCGAGATCGCCGGCGAGCTGTTCATCTCCGCCAAGACCGTGAGCGTGCACGTCTCCAACATCCTGGCCAAGCTCGGCGTCTCCTCCCGCGGCGAGGCCGCCGCCAGAGCCCACCGCCTCCACCTCTTCGACGCCTGACCACACCTGACCACGCCCGACCACGACCACGCCCGACCACGCCCGACCACGCCTGACCACGCCTGCTCGTGCCTGACCCGCCGGCCGGGCCCACCCCTCCTGGGTCCGGCCGGGCGGGGCTACGCGGCGGCCGTGGGGTCGGCGACGTGGCCGATGAACAACGGCGCCGATGTCGGGCGGTGGACGATCGCGAACGCGAAGGGGTGGTCGGCGCGCACCTCGACGCTCTGTTCGGCGAGGGCCGAGGTGGGGAAGGCCAGCCCGGTCACCGCGGCCGCCTCCGTGCCCCACTCGTCGACGCTGATGTTCGCCCGGTGGACCGCCTGGCTGAGGAAGGCGCCGTCGGCGATGCCGGAGAAGTCGCCGCGGAACACCGCGCCCAGCCCGATGCGCCTCAGCGGCGCCGCGAGGTCCAGATCGGTGCCGAAGTCCCACCCCGGCAGGGCGAGGTCGACGCTCCGCGACCGCAGCCCCGCCGCGACCTGGGCGAGCGTCCCCGGGGAGAGCAGCGCGGCCGGGGACGCGCCGGGGCGCGGGACGAGCACCCACATGGCCAGTTCGCTCTTCGCGTAGGGCAGTTCGACGGCCTGCCAGCCGGCCCCGTCGGCGTACCGCAGGCCGGACTTCAGCCGCATGAGGTCGGCGCGCACGGTGGAGCCGTCGGCCCGGGTGAAGGCGGCGCCCGCCTCGGGAGGGCTCTCGGCGAACGGGTGCTGCCAGTCGGCCTTGAGGTACACGGCGTTGGCGATGACCACCCGGGTCGCCGGGTCCAGCCGGTCGAACAGCTTCTTGATCCGCCCGGCCGTCTGCTGATCGACCCAGGCGTTGATGGCGCCGGCGGCGTCCCCGCTGAAGTCCACCGTGCGCACGCCGGCGCCGTACTGCTCGGCCAGGACGCGCAGGAACTCCTGCCGGACCGGCAGGCCCTCCTGGGCGAACAGCCCGTTCGCGATGGCGGCGACCGGGGCGGCGCTCGGCTCGCGTGCGTCGCGCTCGGCTCGCCGGCCGGGCGGGGGCGGCGGGCCGTCGATGGTGACGATCCGCCGGGTGAGCGCGTTGAACGCCGTGTGCGGCCCGGCGGCGGGGAAGCCGAACACCTCGTCCAGCGCCGACGCGGCGGGGCCGGCGGCGCCCGCCCTGGCCATGGCGAAGGCGCAGGCGATGCTCAGCGGCGAGAACACCAGGTTCCGCTTCGCGTCGGCGGCGGCGGTGTAGAGGGCGTGCCCGAAGGCGGTGACGCCCTTGACGACCTCCCCGACCGGCGCGTCCGCCACGGGAGCCTGCCGGCTCACTCCTTGGGCCGTGAGCACGCGCGTGTCCCCTCCCCCTGTGCCGCAGCCGGCCGCGGCCGCCGCGGCCAGCGCGGCCACCAGGAACTCCCGCCTGCGCAACCGCCCCGGCTCGTCGATAGGCATACCCCTTCGACGTGTCAGGGCGGCGCGCGGTTCAAGCACGGCGACGACCGCGGGGCCGGCCGTCTCGGACGGCGGTGGCGCCGGAGGGCCAGGAGTCCTCCAGGCGCCGGTAACGCCGCAGGCTAGGAGTTCTTCAGGTGGCGGTAGCGGCGGATCAGGGTGTTGGTGGAGGAGTCGTGGGCCAGGTCGGGCTCGGTGTCGCTCTGCAGCTCGGGGGCGATCTGGCCGGCCAGGACCTTGCCCAGCTCGACGCCCCACTGGTCGTAGGAGTCGACGCCCCAGACGGTGCCCTGGGTGAACACGCTGTGCTCGTACAGGGCGACGAGCGCGCCCAGCACGCGCGGGGTGAGCCGCTCGGCGAGCAGCACGTTCGTGGGGCGGTTGCCCGGCATCACGCGGTGCGGCGCGACGCGCGGGTCGGTGCCCTCCGCGCGCACCTCCTCCTCGGTCTTGCCGAAGGCCAGCGCCTGGGCCTGGGCGAAGACGTTGGCCATGAGCAGGTCGTGGTGGTCGCGCAGCGGGTTGAGGCTCTTGCCGAAGCCGATGAGGTCCACCGGGATCAGGTGGGTGCCCTGGTGGATGAGCTGGTAGAAACTGTGCTGGCCGTTGGTGCCCGGCTCGCCCCAGTAGACCGGCCCGGTGTCGTAGTCGACGGGTTCGCCGTCGCGGGTCACCCGCTTGCCGTTGGACTCCATGGTGAGCTGCTGCAGGTAGGCGGGGAACCGCTTGAGGTACTGCTCGTAGGGCATGACGCCGATGCTCTGCGCGCCGAAGAAGTCGACGTACCAGACGGCGAGCAGGCCCATGAGGACGGGCAGGTTCCGCTCAAGGGGCGCGGTGCGGAAGTGCTCGTCCATCTCGTGGAAGCCGGCCAGCATCTCGTGGAAGTTCTCCGGCCCGATGGCGACCATGGTGGACAGCCCGATGGCGGAGTCCATGGAGTACCGGCCGCCGACCCAGTCCCAGAAGCCGAACATGTTGGCGGTGTCGATGCCGAAGTCGGCGACGCGCTGGGCGTTGGTGGACACCGCGACGAAGTGCCGGGCGATGGCCGCCTCGTCGCCGAGCCGCGCGACCAGCCAGTCGCGCGCCGAGTGGGCGTTGGCCAGGGTCTCGGAGGTGCCGAAGGTCTTGGAGGAGACGATGAACAGCGTCTCGTCGGCCGACAGGTCGCGGGTGGCCTCGACGATGTCGGTGGAGTCGACGTTCGACACGTAGCGGAACGTCAGGTCGCGGCGGCTGTAGTGGCGCAGCGCCTCGTACGCCATGACCGGGCCGAGGTCGGAGCCGCCGATGCCGATGTTGACGATGTTCTTGATCGGCTTGCCGGTGTGGCCCGTCCACTCGCCGGAGCGGACCCGCCGGGCGAAGTCGGCCATGCGGTCGAGGACCTCGTGCACCTCGGCGACGACGTCCACGCCCTCGACGACCAGCGAGGAACCCTTCGGCATGCGGAGTGCGACGTGCAGCACCGAGCGGTTCTCCGAGGTGTTGACGCGGTCGCCGCGGAACATCATGTCGCGGCGCTCCTCCACGCCGCTCTCTCGGGCGAGGTCGGCGAGCAGGCGCAGCGTCTCGGCGGTGACGCGGTTCTTGGAGTAGTCCAGGTACAGCCCGGCCGCCTCAGCGTTCATGCGGTCACCACGCCCCGGGTCCTCGGCGAACAGCTCGCGCAGGTGGCGGCGGCCGATCTCGGCGTGATGCTCTTGGAGCGCCTTCCACGAAGCGCGCTCGCGGAGCGGGGTGGTGGTCATGGTGCTTCCTCCGGTGAATGGTCAGGCGGCCGCGGGGCGGCCGTTCGATGTCAGCGCGTGTGGCGCGGGGCCGGCTCTCTGCCCGGCGGCTGGCGGATCTTCACCTCCGGCTCCGGCACCTTCACCGTAGGGCGGGTGACCGGCCTGCCGTCCAGCGTGAAGCCTTCCCCGTGGTGGTCGAGCGTGAGCGGCGGGCCGGAGACGAGCCGGTAGGTCGTCGAGGTGGGCGTGACGCCCACCCGCAGCAGCCTCCCGCGGTACCTCATCCGGAAGGCGAGCCGGGTGATGCCCGGCGGCAGTCTGGGGGCGAAGCCGATCTTGCCCCGGCCGGCGCGCATGCCGCCGAACCCGCACACCAGGGCGATCCACGCCCCCGCCAGCGAGGCCATGTGGACCCCGTCGTCGGTGTTCCTCTCCAGATCCGCCAGGTCCATGAGCGCGGCCTCGCCGAGGTAGGCGTGGGCGAGCGGCAGGTCTCCCACCTCGGCGGCCATCACCGCCTGGGTGCAGGCCGACAGCGAGGAGTCCCGCACGGTGATCGCCTCGTAGTAGGCGAAGTTCCTGGCCTTCTGCCCGGCCGTGAACGCGTCGCCGCGCAGGTGCATCGCCAGCACCAGGTCGGCCTGCTTGACGACCTGCTTGCGGTAGAGGTCGAAGTAGGGGAAGTGCAGCATCAGCGGGTACTGATCGGGCCGGGTGGCGGCGAAGTTCCAGGCCGCGTGCCCGGTGAACCCCTCGCTCTGGCAGTGCACGCCGAGCCGCTCGTCATAGGGCACGTACATGGCGGCGGCCGCGTCCCGCCAGACGGCGATCTCTTCGAGGGTGACGCCGAGCCGCTTGGCCGCGTCGATGTGGCGGGTGGCGACCTCGGCCGCCTCGCGCAGGTTCTCCTCGGCCATCAGGTTGGTGTAGACATTGTCGTCGGCGACGGCGCTGTACTCGTCCGGCCCGGTGACCCCGTCGATGCGGAACCGTCCCCGCGCGTCGTGGTGGCCGAGGGCGCACCACAGCCGCGCCGTGTCGGTCAGCAGGGGCAGCCCGGTCTCGCGCTCGAACTCGGTGTCCTCGGTGGCGTGGACGTAGCGGGTGACCGCGTGGGCGATGTCGGCGTTGACGTGGAAGGCCGCGGTGCCGGCCGGCCAGTAGCCCGAGCACTCTTCGCCGTTGATGGTGCGCCACGGGAAGGCGGCCCCGGCGAGCCCGAGCTGGGCGGCCCGCCGCCGCGCGGGCGGCAGGATCGACTGCCGCCACGACAGCGCGTCGGCGGCGGCGCGGGGGTAGGTGTAGGTGAGCACCGGCAGCACGAAGATCTCGGTGTCCCAGAAGGCGTGGCCGTCGTACCCCGAGCCGGTCAGCCCCTTGCCGGGGATGGGGCGGTCCTCCAGCCGCGCGGCCGACTGCACCAGGTGGAACAGCCCGAAGCGCACGGCCTGCTGCACCTCGGGGTCGCCGTCGAGCTCCACGTCCGCGCCGGCCCAGAACTCGTCGAGGAAGCGCCGCTGGTCGGCGAGCAGGCCGTCCCAGCCGACCAGCCGGGCGGCGGCCAGCGCCGCGACCACCTGGTCGTGCATGGCGGGACGGGACCGCTTGGCCGACCAGCCGTAGGAGAAGTACTTGACCAGCCGCAGCCGCTGACCGGCCCGCAGGCGCGTGGCGATGGTGACCCGGCTGACGTCACCCGAGCCGTCGGCGTCGATGACCGTCCGTTCCGGCCCGTCTATGTCGTGGCACATGGCGGCGGCGACCCGCAGCCGGCTGGCCCGCGTGGAGTGGATCATGATGGCCACCCCTTCCTTCGCGGGCACGTTCTCCTCCAGCGCCAGCGGCGACTCCAGCACCGCCGCGGCGCGCGGGTCGGCGGCCTGGTACGCCACGGTCTCGTTGGCGACCAGCTCCGACTGGACGACCACGCCGCACGTCCGGCCGATCGGCTCGACCTCGTAGTGGATCGCGGCCACCGCGCGGTGGGTGTAGGACACCAGCCGCGTGGAGGTGACCCGCACCTCGGCCCCGGTGGGAGAGCTCCAGCGGGCGCGGCGGGTGAGCGTCCCGGCGCGCAGGTCGAGGACGCGCTCGTGCTCGTGCAGCGTGCCGTAGCGCACGTCGAACGGCTCGTCGTCGACCATCAGCCTGATCAGCTTGCCGTTGGTGACGTTGACCACCGTCTGGCCGGACTCGGGGTAGCCGTAGCCGGCCTCGGCGTACGGCAGCGGGCGCAGCTCGTACACCGAGTTGAGGTAGGTGCCCGGCTGGCCGTGCGGCTCGCCCTCGTCGAGGTTGCCGCGCAGGCCGATGTGCCCGTTGGACAGGGCGAACACCGACTCGGTCTGCGCGATCACGTCGAGGTGGAGGTGCCGTTCGCGCACCGCCCAGGGCTCGACCTCGAAGGCCGGGTGCTGGATCATCACTGCTCCAGGAGGTCGGCGAGGTCGGTGACGACGATGTCGGCGCCGTTCTCGCGCAGCGCGTCCGCCTGCCCGGCCCGGTCGACGCCGACGACGACGGCGAACTTCCCCGCGCGGCCGGCCGCGACCCCGGCCAGGGCGTCCTCGAACACCGCCGCCTCGGCGGGCGCGAGGCCGAGCGCCTCGGCGGCGGCCAGGAACATGTCGGGCGCCGGCTTGCCCGCGAGGTCGCGCCGCTGCGCGACCTGGCCGTCCACCCGCGCCTGGAACAGGCCGGCGATGCCCGCGGCGTCGAGGACGCGCGCGGTGTTGGCGCTGGAGGACACCACGGCCCTGCGCAGCCCGGCCCGCTCGACCGCCTTGAGGTAGCGGAGCGAGCCGGGGAACACCTCGACGCCGTCCCTGTCCATGATCTGCTGCACGAGCGCGTTCTTGCGGTTGCTCAGCCCGTGCACCGTGGGCGCGTCGGGCGGGTCGTCGGGCGAGCCCTCGGGGAGGGTGATGCCTCGGGCGGCGAGGAAGCTCCGCGTGCCGTCCAGCCGCTTCTTGCCGTCGACGTACCGGTCGTAGTCGGCGGCCTCGTCGAACGGCACGAACGCGTCGCCGGTGCGCTCGGCCCGTCGCCGCAGGAATTCGTCGAACGTCGCCTTCCAGGCGGCGGCGTGCACCGTCGCCGTGCGTGTGAGCACGCCGTCCATGTCGAACAGGCATCCGCGGACCCCGTCGGGCAACCCGAGCATCGGCCCTCCCGATCATGTTCTCGGCGGATCTCCCGCGTAAGAGATCTCCCCTCCAACGTACCCCTGACGCCTCGGCCGCCTCACCGGACGCCGCCCTCGGCACCTTCGCGGCCGATGCCCGAAGCGGTAAAATCCGGCCACGCGCGTAGGCCACGCGTGTACAAGTGATCAACGGCCTCGGCAGGAGTCCTCCCCCATGGATGTGAACTACTACCAGACCTTCATCGCGGTGGCCGACGACTGTCCGGTGAGCGAGAGCGTGGTCCCGCAGGCCCGCGGCGGCAAGAAGACCGTCGCCGTGATCCAGCACGAGATGCTGGAAGGCAGCCCATATGTGCACACCTCGGAGGACGTGCTCTTCGAGTCCTGGCTCGCACGGCAGGGGCTCGCCGACCCCTCCGACGACGAGATCGCCCGGCTGCGCCACGAGTTCTTCGCCAGGCCGCAGGCCTGCCTGCGCGCCTCGCCACTGGCCAAGAAGTTCGGCTGGGGCCTCGCCTTCGACGACAAGGGCCGGGTGGCCCTCTACCCGATGGAGTCCGAGGAGTATCGCCGCCTCCTCACCGACGGCACCCACAAGGTCGTCAAGGCCATGCGCTCCGCCCGCGGCTGACCGTCCACTCTCGGACGCCAGGGGGTCAGCGGCGGCTCCCTGACGCGGCGGTGCGGACGACGGGCTCCCCCTCCTCATCCACGTCGACGATGTCGTCTTCGTCCGCGGAGTCCTCCGATCGGGTGCCGTCTTTGGACTCCTCCGTCGGGAACATGCCACCGGCCTCGTCTTCGGACGACGTGCCCTCGCCGGCCCGGGACCGCTTCGACGACCGGCGCGTCTCCTCGGCGTCGGACGAGGACTCCTGCCGCCTGTCGCCCCGGTTGAGCTCGACATCGCCCTCGTCCTCGCTGGAGAAGTACCCGTTCGGCGACATCCCGCCGCCGTCGGCGTAACTGTTGATCGCCGCGACGATGGCGAGTCTCAGTGTGGGGTTGTCGATGGCCTTGGCGAGATCGATGTCCTCCTGCTTCTCCGGCTCGTCCGGCACGTCCAACAGCGCGCGGAGCAGAGCCGGGGAGTCGGCGAGCGAGGCGGGCAGGGCCCATTCGTAGCTGCGGTAGTGCGTGTCCGCGACCGACAGGGGGACACCGTCGACGTCGCGCAGTGCGCGGATCGCGAGCCAGCACTTCAGGCAGCACAGCTTGGAGATGCCGATCGCGATCTTGACCTGGTCGAGGTTCCGCACCCGCTCCCCGAGCGTTTCCCGCTCGTCGGGCGGGAGGGCGTCCAATATCCGGTGCAGCCGGGCGCGCAACTGCTTGAAGCCGTCGGCCGACTGCGTCTCCGCGTGCACCGACTTGCTCAACTTGCCGGCGTAGGTGTACCGCGCGGTGGAGGCACTGGTGTTGATATGGCCCCACTCCGCTTCCAGCTCGGCGAGAAAGGCGATCGTCTTGCGCAGGCGCCGCTCGGCGATCCGCCAGTCGTCCTCGGTAGGAGTATCGCGCTGATCCAGCTTCGACTTCCCCAGGTCCGCCCAGATGGTGTCGAGGAGCTTTTGCAGGTCCCCTTCGGCCTTCCCGATCGAGACCCTCGCCGCGTCGAGGAGGGTGTCCAGCTGCCTCACCAAGGCGCCGTCAGGGACGTTGGCCCAAACCCGCAGTTCGTTCCCGGCGTGGGCGACGGCGACGCATTGCCGGCTGTCCCTCAGGTGCTGCATCACCCACGCCAGCCGGTCCAGCGACCGTTGCGCTTTGCTCGTCGCCCCGACCTTCGCCTGGCGGTAATCTTCGACGCCCCCTTTCCCCTGGACGCGGTCAGCCAGGTCGTCGTGCTTGGACTTGAGCCGGTCGTGGACCATCGATCTCACGGCCTGGTACTGCCGGTCATTGGGGAGCGGCGTCACCGGCAGCACGGTGTTCAGCTGGATGCGCCTCAGCAGAGTGATGGGATTGGCCTCGGCGCTGACCACCTCCGCGTAGCGGAGCGACGCCTCCCCCGAGTCACCCTCTCTCGCGGAGAGGGCTTCCAGCTCCGCGATGATGGACGGGTCATGCTCCTGGTTCCGCTCCCACGCCAGCTCCGCCAGGATCTCCGGCATCTCGCCGTCGGTGAGAAGCAGCGCATCGCCGAGCGATCGCCACAGGGCGGGGTCGGCCGGCGCCGGCATCTCTTTCGCGACCGAGATGACGTACTGAGGGGAGGAGAAGGGGGAGATCTTGCGGATATTCCTGATCCAGAACTGGACGAGATCGACCGGCCCGGTGTGGCCGACGAGTCTGGGCAGGGCGTTCACCCACGTCTGAGCGCGCCTGTCCACCCCTCGCAGCTGCACCAGAGCCGCGAAGTCGAGGTACTCCAGGACGTGCACGGCCAGCTCGATGGGCAACGCCTCCAGGAACGCGACCGTGCCCGGCGCGTCCAGAGCGGTGAGGCGGGGGATCGCCCGCAGGGTCCGGGGCGGATTCCGCGCCTGTTTCTTCTTCTTCAGCAAGCCGGCCGCCGGCTTGCTCTGGCGCGCGGGCCCCGGTGCGGCCTGCTCGGTCTCCATGGACGTCGCCGTGCCCCTGCCCGAGTCGCCGCCCGAGTCCCTGGCGGAGGTCTTCTCGGCCCGGTCCTGGTCCGACGATTCCTCGGCGGAGGCCGCCTTTTCCGCGTCCCTTGCCGCGTCCTTCGGCGCGGCCGCGTTCCCGGTCTGCTTGCGGGCGGTCTTCCGCGGCCTCTTGGACTTCTTTTCCTTGCCCATCGCCGGATCTCCTGTTCCGCCGGGCGCGGGCTAACGCGTGCCGGCCTTGTAGGTGAGGACCAGTCCGATGTTGCGTAGCGCCGTCTTGTCGCCTTCCAGGGTGAGCGTCCAGCCGGGGCCGCCGGTGGCGGCGACCCGCAGGCCCGGCGTCGGCACGTACCCGCCGCCGGGCAGCGCCAGTGAACGGCCGCCCGCGCCGAGCGTCAGGCGCACGGGCGCGCCGCCGGCGACGTCGGTCACCGCCTGGACGCCGGTGACACGCGGGTCGGCCAGGCCGGGGAGCAGCTCGGCGGTGACCGGCAGCGCCAGCGACCGCGCGTCGCCGGCGGTGAACTCCTCCCACTGCTCGGGGAAGTCCCGGGCGAGGTCGAGGAACCGCGCGGCCGGATAGGGACGCAGCATGCCCTTGACCGCGTTGGCGAAGACCTCGCCGCCGTTCCTGGCGGTGTACCTGACGGTGATCACGACGTCCCTCAGGGCGGCCGGACGGGCGCCGGACAGCGCGAGGCGCCAGGTGGACACCGCGCCGGTGCCCTCGAACGGCAGGTAGCGGTCGTCGTCGAAGCGCAGCTCGAACAGGCCGTCGCCGTCCGCGCCCTCCTCGACGTGCGAGACGGCGATCTGCCGGCCGGCCCGCCAGTCGGCGCGCACCGTGGCCGGGGCCGCGCCCTTGGGGTCGAGCAGGTGCTTGACGGCCTTGGCGTCGGCGTCCAGCACGGTCTTGTGGCCGAGCTGGGTCAGGGTCGCGTTCAGGTCGGGACGCCCGCCCTCCGCGTCCTGGAACGACAGCCCCACCGTCCTGATCTGGCGGCGGTAGTGCCCGGGGAAGTCGCGGTCGAACAGGGCCTCGGTGAGCGCGAACTCGCACGTGCCGGTGTCCGCCAGGCGCAGCATCGCGAGCGGGTCGAGGGCCAGCAGCGACACCCGTTTGACGATCTCCAGGTCGCGGGTGTCGGCCGCGAGGTAGGCGTTGGCGAGCACGTCGAGGTCCATGCCGAGGCTCTCGCCGGCCGTCAGCCCGGCGCGGCGGCTCTCCCAGTGCAGCGGCCGGACGCAGACGGGCCCGTCGGAGACGCCCCGCTCGAACCGGAAGGCCCGCTCGGCGGCCCGCGCCATCTCGTACGCCATCCCGTACGCCTGGAAGTACATGCCCGACAGGCGGCCGGCCATCCACTGGTAGAGGTCGGCGCCGGAGAACTTGTCCTTGAGGAACGCGGCGACCGCCTGCTGGTGCGCGATCTCCTGTACCTGGACCTCCAGGTCGCGCTGCGCGGCGGTCAGCGCGTGCCCCGCGCCCGTCACCTGGTGCTCCGCCTGTGCGAGGTCGTTGCGCGCGACGTCGACCTGGAACCGCCAGTCCTGCTCCGTGCGCTGGTACTCGGAGACCACGCCGAGCAGCTCGCCCAGCACGCTGAACGACTCGCCGAACTGCTCGGGGACCTCCGCCGCCTTGTCCAGCGCCTTGCCGACCTGCTTGCCGCCGTACTCGGTGCCGAAGATGAACGGGCCGAACAGCACCTGGGGGACGCCGTGCGCGATGGAGGCGCCGAGCTTGAGCCCGCCGGCGGCCAGGTGGGTCGCGGAGGCCAGCGCCATCGTCGCGATCTGCGCCTGCTGGATCTGGGACATGCCGTCGTCGACCAGCCGCTGGTAGTGCGCGAGCCGCGCCTTGATCGTGTCCCGGCCGGCCTCGGCCTCGCGCACGTTCTCCTCGGCGGCCCGCGCCTGCGCCTGCTTGACGGCGAGGGCCTGGGCGAGGATCACGGCCTCCTGCCGGGCCTGCAGCAGGGCGAGTTCCTCGGAGTCGCGCCGCTCCAGGACGCCGAGCAGGGCGTCGCCGAGGGAGCGCACTTTGTCCACCAGTTCCTGGGCCCTGCGCAGCAGCACCGCGAACCGGTGCTCGGGCACCGGGACGGGCGGCGCGGCGGCGGCCGCGGCCGCGCCGGGCTCGGCCCCGCCGGCGACGGCGCTCACCAGGGCGGCCGGGTCGACCGGCGGGTCGAACAGCGGCACGGGCCGGCCGACGCCCATGATGTCCAGCGACTGCCTGATCTTGCGCAGCCGGTCCTCGACCCGCGTCCAGTACTCGGCGAACACGGCGTTGCCCGGGATGGTGAAGTAGGGGTCGGCCACCCCCGCGTGCACCGCCCCTGGGCCGGTGAGCATCTCGCCGCCTCCGGTCAGCTCCGGCAGGCGCTCCTCGCGCTCCAGGTCGGCGTAGCTGCGCGCCGTCCCGGTGCCGACGGCCGGCCGCAGCCGGCCGGGACGGTCGCCGAGCAGGTCGTGGGCCAGGATGTACAGCATCCGCGCCTCGTCCACGCTCTCGGCCGTGTACTGGCGGAACAGCATGTCCCCCCAGTCGAGCAGGTTGTCGACGTAGGCCATGACGACCGCGCGGCGGTAGGCGACCGGGCGCAGCGCGGCGATGGCGTGCGGGTCGAACGGGTCCTCGCGGTAGGCCGCGAGCAGCCGGCCGTTGTCGCCCACCAGGTCGTACTGGCGCCGCAGGCCGTTGACCAGCGCGACGCGCTCGCGCAGCTCGGCCAGCACCGCCCGCGCCCGGGGCGTCTCGGCGCCGGTGACGGCGTCCACGGTGGGGCCGAAGTCCCGGGTGGCCAGGTCCCTGAGGTGGTCGACGTCCGCGTCCTCCAGCGCGCGGTCCTGGAACGCCGCCGCGAGCGACCTCAGCCGGTCCAGCTCCGGGCCGAGCTCGGCCTCCGCCCGGGACACGTCGGCGCCGAGCCGCCGCAGCTCCGCCAGGTCGCCCGCGCAGCCGTCGGCGAGCGCCCGCGCGTCGATCGCCAGGAACGGCAGGAACCGCCAGTACGCGTCCGGCTCGGTGGGGTCGAAGATGTACTCGTACCACCGTCGCGCGTCCTCGAACCGCTGGGCGCCGTTGAGCGCCTGCGCGATGAGCAGCGGCGCGTGGAAGAAGATCTCCCAGTAGTAGACGCTGTTGGCGCTCTGGAAGTCCAGGTAGGAGCTGGTGGGCAGCCGTTCGGGGGTGACCTTGTCGCCGCGCACCCGCACGGTCGTGGGTCCCGCCTCGCCGGCGCCGAAGGCGGGCAGCTCGTCGGTCTCCTGCGTCTCGGGGGCGAGCAGGGCCGCCACCCCGCCGGCCAGCAGCCGCCGGTTCAGCACGAACGCGGTGCTGGTGGTGAGGCGGACGATCTCCTGCGGCAGCGTGGCGAACTCGTACGGGACGGCCACCTCGGCGTCCTTGGCGTAGCGCGCGTACCGGTCGCCCATGAACAGGAACAGCTCCGCCGGGGTGTCCAGCGCCCCGGTGAGGCCGGTCTCGACGCCGTCGGGCAGTTCGCCCCAGTTCCCGGCGATCGGCGCGTACGCGGTGACGGCGTCCAGCTCCTGCCCGGGTTCCCAGACGGCGTAGGAGTCGCCGCTGAACACATACCGGTGGCCGGACTGCCGGAACACCGCGGTGACCGGCCGTTCCATCGCGCGCGGGTAGCCCTGGTCCGTCACGCCGGAGGGCGCGCCGTCCGGCCCGAGGGTGTAGCGGGCGAACTCCGTGCCGCTCGTCACGTACAGCAGGCCGTCCTCGACGTAGGCCGCGTCGACGGTGCGCCAGCGGCTGCCGAGGTCGCGCGTCTCGTACGTCTCGGGCTCGCCGTCTCCGGCGCGCAGCTCGTAGGTCTGCGCGGTGTTGTCGAAGAAGCAGGAGAAGCCCTGGGTGACCAGCGCCGCGCCGATCGGGCTCCAGGCGGGCAGGCCGTCGGGGTTGCCGGCGAGCGTCTTCGGGTACCCCTCGTCGAGCCTCAGCCGGCCGTCGTCCCCGGCGAGTGTGTACCGCAGGTAGCGGTCGCCGAAGACCATGTAGGTGCGGCCGTCGCGGACGAAGGCGGCGTCCAGCCGGTCGACGGCGAAGGCCATGTCGTCGCCGCCGTCGGTGCGGTCGCGGGGCGGGGTCCAGCGTTCGCCCATCGGCCAGACGGTCTCCAGCGAGCCGGACATGGCGTACCCGCCGCGTTCTGCGGAGAAGAAGTACTCGGTGCCGTCCGGGCCGGTGAACGCGGCGTCCACCGCCGACCATCTCGGCAGGTCGTCGCCGTTGTCGCGCATCCGCTGGGGGAAGCCTGGGTCGGGCGGCCCGATGGGGGCCCCGCCCGTGCAGCGGACGTACTCGTCGCCGGAGAAGAGATAGACGTGCCGGGCGCGCACCAGCACGGCGTCCACGACGCCGGTCGTGGTGAGGTTCTCCGGCGGCCTGCCCCAGTCGCCGGCGATGGGCAGGTCGGTGTTCGACCGGGTACGGCCGGAGGCGATCCTGACGTACCGGCCGCTGTGGTCGTCGAAGAAGTACCGGGTGCCGTCGGGCAGTTCGAACGCGGCGTCGATCCGGTCCCACGCGGGCAGCCTGTCCTTGTTGCCGCGCAGCCTGGTCAGCCGCGTCTCCTCGTCGGGGGCCGGGATGACCGGCCTGATGAGGAAGCTGCCGCCCTTGTGGTCGACGCTCAGCCAGTGCCGGTCCGGTGAGGAGGCCGGCCGGTTGAACCGGACGACGGCCCCGGCCCCGACCGCGGCGGCCTCCTCGGGCGCCAGGATGTCGGCGACCTCGCCCGGCCTGCCCGTCTGCGCCGCCAGGCCGGTCACCGGGACGGCGTACAGCTCGGGGGTGAGCGCGAAGGAGATGGCGCCCGGCGCGGCGGGCAGGGCGCACGAGACGAGGATGGCGTCGTGGCCGGCGTCCTGGCCGGGCGGCGGCGCCTGCCACGCCGGCGGCGGGGTGCCGGGCGGCGCGCCGTCCCACGGGCCGGGCAGCGGCGCCGACCACACCGACAGCGGGATGTCGGGCGGCGCGCCGCTCCACAGGATGTCCGCGGACCCGACGACCTGGGCGGGAACCCACTCCTGGTTCAGGTTGCGGAAGGAGTAGAAGATCTTCACGCGCTGCGCCGAGGGGGGCGCGGAGACCTTCTGCTCGTCGCCGACGCGGGTGGCCGTGATCTTGGTGTCGGAGGTGTTCCGCGGGACGACCGCCTCCACGCCCACCCAGAAGACGAACACCCGGTCGAAGGCGTAGATCGGGTAGACCTTCTCGGCGTCGATGCGCAGGTCGATCTTCAGCCACGGTCCCCAGGTCGTGGAGAGCCGGACGCCCTCGCGGAACTCGGCGTGCCGGTAGTAGAACCGCTGGGGGGCGGTCCTGGTGCGACCGAACAGCACCAGCCCGCGCGTGCCGCGCCCGGCGCCCTCGGGGACGTAGACGTAGCCGCCCGCGATCGCCAGCCGGGACACCTCGGTGTACTCGTCCAGGTAGCGCTTGTAGGCGCGCTGCGCGGTCTCGTCGGTGATCTCGCCCTGGAGCAGGTCGTTCTCCAGTTCCGCGAAGGCCGGGGTCTTGGTGTCGCGCAACTCGGGACGCAGGTAGTTCTCCGGGTACAGGAAGACCTTCCGGTTGGCCTCCCAGGTGCGGTAGCCGCGCATCCAGCCCCACAGCGCGCGGATCCGCGCGCGCACCTCGCCGGCGTCCAGGCCGGGGTACACGGTGACCGGTTCGAGGTCCAGCAGGTAGCGGTGCAGGTAGAGCTGGACGGCGGCGATGGCCTCCTTGACCCGCGACGTCATGCCCCGGGCGCCCATGTCCACGTCGACCAGCAGGTGCTCGAACAGGTCGCGCGAGGTCCGCAGCCCAGGACGGGCGGCGAGCACGGCGGAGACCAGGGCGTCCCGCTTGCGCAGGTTCAGCTCGTCGTGCACCTGCCGGGACAGCTCGGCCCGCTCCTCCGGCGGACGCGCCCGCGCGAGCAGGCCGTACAGGACGGACGCGGCGCGTTCCAGGTCCGCGGCGCGCTCGGCGGCCGAGGCGTGCTCGCCGTGCGCCCGCGACCAGATGTCGGCGTACACCGCGGACGGGCCGAGGCCCAGCCGGTCGGTCATCCGGAACAGCTCGGCGAGCTGGAGGACGAACTCGATCTCCAGGCGGTCGCCGGGGCGCGGCGCGCCCGGCAGCAGGTCCCGGTGCCGCTTGGCCCACCTCAGCTCCTCGACGTCCCAGCCGAGCAGCCCGGCCAGGCCGCGGTAGGGGTCCTCGACGGGGACGGGGCCCGCGCCGAGCTGGACGGCCGGCCCGCCGTCGCCGGGGTGCTCGCGGGACAGCGCGGCGAACCGGGCGATGATCGCGACGTCGTCCAGCCGGTAGTCCGCCGCGGCGGACCAGCGCCGCGCGAACGGCTGCGGGTAGGCGCGGTCCACGGCGGCGTACCGGCCGGCGCCGTCCGGGCTCCCCTCCCGGGACGCGCCCGAGTAGCGCACGTACTGGTCGCCCTTGACAAGATAGGTGCGGCCCTCGAAGACGAACGCCCCGTCGATGCCCGCCTCGAACGGCGCGGGCAGGTCGCCCCAGGCGTTCCTGACGGCGCGGGGGTGGCCCTGCTCGACATGGTCCAGGTCGCCGGGCGCGTAGCGGGCGTACTGGTCGCCGCGGAAGGCGTACAGCTCGCCGGCCGGGGTGACGAACGCCGCGTCGATCCCGGGCGGGCCGGCGTCGGCGAACGCGTTGCGCACCCTGCCCCACACCCCGGCGACCGGGCGCGCGGCCGGGTCGCCGGCGCGCAGGTAGTGCCTGCCCTTGAACAGGTAGACCTGCCCGTCGCCGCCGGTGAACGCCGCGTCGATGCCGTCGTGGAACTCCTCGGGCAGCGCCGCGACCCCGAGCTCGGCCGGCAGCGCGGCGGCGATCGTCCGCGGGTACCCCTCGTCGGCGAAGGACAGGTCGGTGCCCGAGTAGCGCACGTACTGGTCGTCGGAGAACAGGAAGGCGCGCCCGCCCGCGACCAGCGCCGCGTCCACCCGGCCGCGCTCGGCCAGGGCGTTGCGCACCCGGCCGGCGAAACCCAGGTCGTAGGTGGCGGCGGCCGTGCGCGACACCACGTGGCACTCGCCGCCGACGAACAGGTACACGGTGCGCTGGTTGGCGACCACCGCCTCGACCAGCCGGTCGTGGCCCGCGGCGACGCGGTCGGCGAGCACGTCGTCGAACGATTCGGGCAGGTTGGCGAACGCCTCCTCCTTGCGCAGCTCGCCGATGATCGGCTTGGGGTAGCCGGGGTCGGCGTAGCGGTACTCGGCGCCGGTGTAGCGCACGTACCGGTCGCCGGAGAACAGGAAGGTCGTCGAGCCCTGGTACACGAACGCGGCGTCGACCCGCGCCACGTCGTCCACCTGCCCGGAGCCGTCCGCGTCGGCCGCGCCGTCCGCGCCGAAGAGGCCGCGTGAGCCGCCCCACCGCTCCCTGGTCGACGCGGGCGGCGAGAACACGCCGTCGCGGTAGGCGGTGAAGCGGCCGGCGAAGAAGAAGTACGTCACGCCGTCCCCACCGGTGAACGCCGTCCGCACCACCTCGCCCGGCCGCAGGTCGCGGCCGAAGCCCCGCCAGATCCGCTCGATCGGCCGGGGGTAGGACCACACGCCCGCGGCCTGGTCGTACTGCAGGCATTCGTCGCCGTGCAGCAGGAGCATGGTGCTCCCCTCGAACAGGACGGCGTCCGGAATGGTGAAGCCCTCGGCGCGGTAGGCGTCCGGTATGTCCCAGAAGCCGGCGTCGGCGGTGCGCGGGTACCCCGGGTCCGGGGCCCGGTAGTCCTCACCCGAGTAGACGACGTAGCGCATCGACCCGTCGGGGCCGGGCTTCTCGAACAGGTACGTCCTGCCGTCCCGCACGTAGGCCAGCGCCACGCTCGCCAGCCCCGCCCAGTGCTCGCCCACCGGACGCGGGCCGCCCACGTCTCCGGGACCCGGTGTGCCGGTGTAGGTGACGAACTGGTCGTCGCTGAACAAATAGGTGTTCCCGTCGCTGCCGACGAACGCGGCGTCGACGATGCCGCGCTGGTGGATGTTGTCGCGCGGCCACCCCCACTCCTCGGCGAGCGGGTAGTCGCGCCCGAGCCGCACGTTGTAGCAGGACGCCCCCTTGAACAGGTACGTGGTGCCGTCGGCGCCCCGCAGCACGGCGGACAGGCCCGTGCGGTACTCGGGCGGAACGGCGCGCAGCGTCCTCGGCCGCACCGGCGCCGAGGTGGGCGCGATCCCCTCCAGCGCGCCGAGGTGGCGCCAGCCGTCCGGCCCCTGCGCGACCACCCGGCCGTCCTCGATGAACGCGCAGGTGACCCCGGCCAGGTCCAGGTGGGTGTAGCGCCGGTAGAGGCCGTCGGAGACGACGTGGCAGTCGTTCCCCTTGAACAGGTAGACGTTGCGCCGGTCGGCGAACGCGGCGTCGAGGCCGCCCTCCAGCGGCACGTGCAGGTTCCGCAGCCGCGGCTCCTCCGCGAGCGCGGCGATCGGGCGCGGGTACCCGTCCTGCACCGCCGAGTAGTCGTGGTCCTGGTAGCGGACGTACTGGTCGCCGGAGAACAGGTACGTGTGGGTGCGCACGACCTCCACTCCGTCGACGGTCTCGGTCGTGTCCGCGACGAGCGTCGCGTCGACCCGTCCCGTGCGCGCGACGGCGTTGACGACGTTGCCCCAGAACGGCGTGACGGACGCCGGATAGCGGTCGTCCACCCGCGTGTAGTCGGCCGTCGAGTACCTGACGTACCGGCGGCCGGAGAAGAGGTAGGTCTTGCCGTCCTTGCCGACGAACGCGGCGTCCACCCGGTCGAACGGGAGGCCGTCCCAGTCGTCGCGCAGCGTGCGCACCTCCGACCACCAGCGCCGCCTGGCGTCGAACACCACGAACCGGTCGCCGGAGAACAGGTACGTCAGCTCGTCGCGGCCGGTGAAGACGGCGTCGACCCTGGCGAACCTCGGGTCCCCGGCCAGCCCCGAGGGCAGGTTCCACCAGTCGTCCGACAGCGGCCGGGGGTGGCCGGGGTCGGGTGTGGCGTAGTCCCTGGTGGAGTAGCGGACGTAGTACGTCGTCTCGTCGCCGGGGGCGCCGCGCACGGCCAGCCGGTCGCCCTCGCGGCGCACCTCGACGCCGACGCCCTGCTCGGTGGTGAGCCGCCAGGCGCCGGCCCAGCCGGTCGCGGTACGCGGACCGTCCGGCGCGGCCTCGGCCGTCTCCGCGCGCGCCGACGGAACGGCGCGCGCGTCGTCGGCGAGGGCCAGCCCGTGCTCGGCCAGGCGGTGGCGCAGCGTGCCGGGGACGCGGCCCGCGTCCAGCTCGCCCTCGGCGGCGGCGGCCTCCTCGGGGGCGAGCGGGACGTCGAACAGCCGGCCGGGCAGGCCGAACAGATAGGTCCTGCGGTCCAGGACGAACGAGGCGTCCACCCTGCGCAGCCCGCCCCAGTCGGGCTCGACGCGGCGCGGGTACCCCTGGTCCACGACGGAGTAGTCGGACGTCGAGTACCTCAGGTACCGCTCGCCGCTGAACAGGTAGGTCTTGCCGTCCATCCCGACGAACGCGGCCTCCACGACGCCGCCGGCCAGCACCTCCGGCAGGACGCCCCAGCGGCCGGCCACCGGCACCGCCTGGTCGGCGGCCGCGTCGGCCCCCGTGCCGTCCGGAAGTGCGATCGTCCTGCCGTCCTTGAACAGGTGGACGACGCCGTCCGCGGTCGCGAAGGCGGCCTCCAGACCGCCCTCGAACGCGACCGGCGCGCCGGGGAAACACGTCTCGATGCGCAGCGGGTACCCCTCGACGGCCAGGACGCCGTCGTTCTCGATGCTGTCGGCGTACCGCGTCACCTGGTCGCCGGCGAACAGGTACACCGCGCCCGAGGCGTCGGCGTACGCCGCGTCCACGCGGCCCGCGCCCGCCAGCGTGTTGCGCACCCTGCCCCAGGCGCCGGCGATCGGACGGTCGGCGGCGTCGCCGACGGTGAGGAAGCGGTCGCCGCTGAACAGGTGGACCGCGCCGTCCCTGTGCTCGAACCCCGCGTCGATCGACCGGCGGAACGGCGCGGGCAGCGGGGTCCGCCGGTCCTCGCCCTCCCACCATTCGCCGATGCTCCGCGGGTACCCCTCGTCCACGACGGTGTAGTCCGCGCCGGAGTAGCGCACGTACTGGCCGCCGCGGAACAGGTAGGCCCTGCCCTCCTCGTCCACGAAGGCCGCGTCCACGCGCTCGGGGTCGTCGAACGCGTTCCGGACCTCGCCCCACACCCGTCGCCGCTCCACCCAGCGGGCGCTGCCCGGCTCCCTGACGAACGTCCGCGAGGCGCCGTCGTCCCCCCGCGCGACGATCCACTCGGCGCCGCCGGGGACGGTGAAGGCGGCGTCCACGCTCCGCAGGCCGGCGAACCTGCCGGACAGCTCGGTGAGCGGCCGCGGCCGCGGGTCGGCCAGGGCGTAGGTCACCGGCGAGTAGACCCAGTAGGCGTCGTCCAGGAACAGCAGGACGCCGCCGTCGGCGCTCTCCAGCAGGGCGTCGAACCGGTCGACACCGGGCGGCAGCGCCAGCGGCTCGGGATACCCGCCCGTCAGGTCCTGGTCGCGGAAGGCCACGACCACCTGCGCGGCGTCCATTCCCAGCTTGGCCGCGAGCAGGGCGAACCCGCGGATCCGCCGGTAGGCGCGCCGGAAGCGCGGCCCCACACCGCCGGCCGTGCCGGCCGGGCCCGTCCCGCCCGGGACGGCGTCCTCTGCGGCGGCGTCCCCCGCGGCGAGCGCGGGGACCACCAGGACCTCCATGGTCTCCGCCGCGTCGCCGCCGGTGACGCCGGAGCAGATGGCGGCGGCGGTGTCCGCGGGCACGCCGAGGGCGTCCTGCAACAGCGCGAACACCAGCGTCCTCTGCCGGTCGGCGAGCTCGCCGAGGGTCGCGACGATCTCGGCCATCCCGGCCGACACCTCGATCGCCACCGCGTGCAGCAGGTGGAACAGGTCCTTGGCGAAGTCCTCCAGGCCCGCGACCGTGTAGTCCAGTGCGTTGCCCGCGTCGCCGAAGTACCCGAGCCGCGGCAGGGGGACGGCCAGCGCCCGGTTCAGGTCGCCCTTCTGGACGAGCATGTCCACCAGCCGGGCGCGCTCACGCTCGTCGAAGTCCAGCGCCGCGAGCGCCGTGAGGTCCAGCCGGTACGGCCGCTGCTCCTCCAGGACGGCCGCGACGCGGGCGGACACCATTGCCGCCTCCGCGTCGGTGAACCACGCCCCGACCAGCGACGCGCCGGGCCCGCCCTCCAGCGCCCCGGCCAGCGCGTCCACCCGCGTCAGGCCGTCATCGGTGAACGCGCCGTCGAGGTCGGCCAGCACGCGCCCGGCCACCGCCGCGTCGGCGATGTCTGAGAAGTCCTCGGGGACGAACGTGCACAGCGTCGCCCGGAACTCCTCGACCTGGGCGCGCAGGACCGAGAGCACGGCGCCGCGATGGGGGTGGAACTCGGGCGGCAGCGCCAGGTCGTCGGCGCCGGCGGCGAGCAGCGCCTCCTTGTCGCGGTAGGAGCCGTCCCCGTCGAGGTAGCCGTTGAAGCGCAGCGCCTCGACCAGGGCGCCGGCCTGGGGCTCGGTCAGCGGAAGCGCCGCGAAGACGGCGGGGTCGAGGACGAGCCGTCCGGTGTGGAACCGCTCGACCCGCTCGCGGAGCCTGTCCAGCACGGCGGGGGCGACGTCGCCGAGGTCGGCGTTGACGACAAGCAGTTCGATGTCGGCGTCCTGCGGTTCCTCCTTCATGAAGGGACCCGGCCAGAGGATCTCGCCATCGGGGTCGACGTAGCCGTTGAAGACCAGGTTGTCGTACAGCTCGGCCTGCTCGTCGGGGGAGAGCCCCAGCGAGACCAGATCCGACGGGTACAACCCGGCCCCGTCCGTCCCCGCCACGTCCGCATCCGCGTCCGTCACCGCCGCGTCCGTGCCGGCCGTCCCCGTAACCTCAGCATCCGCGTCCGTGGCGGCCGTGCCCGCCGTCTCCGCGTCCGTCGCACCCGCCGCCTCCGCGTCCGTGCCGGGCGCCGGTGCGCCGCACAGGCGGGCGATCAGCTCGAAGAGCGCCCGCCGGTGCGGGGAGAAGTCGCGGGCCAGGCGCAGCTCCTCCCCCTCGCCGGGAAGCCTCTCCGGCACCAGCACGCCGTCCGCCCGCAGGTACCCGGCGGTCACGAGCCCGGCATAGATCTTCGCGGTCAGCCGCTCGTCGAGGCCGAGCTCCAGGAAGTCGTCCACGGTGAGCACGGCGAGGTCGGTCAGCGCGTCGTAGGCCGCCGGCTCCGCCTTGGCACGGTCGAGACGGAGCACCCGGTCGTCGCCCGGCGAGACCACGCCGTCGTCGTACGCCGTCAGCACGTCATGGACGACCTGGGACGCCCGCTCCCCGAAGCGGTCGGAGACGAAGGCGCCCGGCCCGAACGCCACGCCCTGGAACTCCCGGGCCAGGTCCGCCGCGACCTCGGCCGTCCCGTCGCCGTCGCCGTCACCGGCCCCGGCCCCACTCATGATCTCGGCCAGGTCCTCGACGCCGAACCCGTCGGCCCGCATCCACTCGACGACGCCGAAGAGCGTCCGCGCCAGCCACAGGCTCGCGGCGGCGTCCCCGCCCTCCAGAATGCGGTGGCAGTCGCGCGTGCCCGGGTCGTCGCCGAGCGGCAGCCCCCGGAACGGCGTGTAGCCCTGCCGTTGCGGCGCGGGATCGCCCTCCACGGCCGCGAGCACGCCGAAGAACTCGCCCGTGCTGAGGCCGAGCGCCGCGCTCAGCCGGGTCACGCGGTGCAGCAGCGACAGGGCGGCCAGCCCGATGTCCTCGCGGTCGAACGGGCCCGGCTCCAGCGGCATGCCCGCGTACCTGCGGCGATAACGGGTGACGATCTCCACCAGGTCCGCCTCGCCGACGGCCAGGGAACGTGCCACACGGCGGCGGTAGGCGGCGTTGCGCGGCGCGAGGATGTCTCCCGGGCACCGCAGCGCCTCCCCCGCCGGGGGCGGGTCCGGCCAGGGCCAGATCAGGGCGTGCTCGTCCCCCGCCGGCTCGTCCCCCCGTCCCCACGGCGCCGCCACCAGGTCGTTGAACGTGCGGGTGAACAGGTCAGCAGGGTCGGCGCCGTCGCGGGCACCGGTCGTGTCCATCGGGGCGGCGAGCCCGCAGACCACGTCCACCGGCAGATCGCAGGTCCGGTGCAGGTACACCGCGGCGGCGAGCACGCGGAGCGCCGCCGCGTCGATGCGGTTCTCGCAGCAGTTCCTCAGCACCAAGTCAAGATCGGCCATCGGCAGGCCGGTCCCGCGGGCCAGGCGGACGAACCGGTGCGCCCGCTCGAACCACTCGAAGGGCACGGGCGTCTCCCCGTCGCCCCGCACGAGCCGCCGTCCCTCCCCGTCCACGCTCACGGGCGCGCCGCCCTGGTGGACGAAGAAGGCCGACGCCTCGGCGTGCGGCGGACGCGCGATCGGGAGGAGGTTCCCGAACAGCAGGTCCCGCAGTTCGGCGGCGGTCAGCATGGTCGCCCGCATGAACCGGTCGACGTCCTGGAGCGCGGCGAGCGGCTCGTCCGGGCCGAGGCCGTAGCGCTCCTTGAGCGCCGGCTCGTCGGTGAGCGCGGTCGTCACGATCGCGGCGTCCTCGGGGGTGAGGCCGAGGTACTCCCGGGCGACCACGTCGGCGCTCACCCGTGCCGCGAACGCGCGGTAGAAGTCCTCGGGGGCGATCTCGAACCGGCGCAGGTACGCCTTGAACCGCTCGTCCTGCAGCGAGAACGGCTTGTCGAACGGGAACCGCAGCTCACGCAGCCGCGCGTACGCGTCCGCGGCGGCTTCCGGCCCGGCGCCGCCTCCCGGCGCCGCGTCCGGATCCGCGTCCGGGTCGGTCTGCGTGTCCGTCTCCGCCGCCGGGCCCGCAGCCGCGTCCGGGGCCGAATTCGTGTTCGCGTCCGCCGTGACGAGCCTCGCCAGCACCTCGTTGACGATGTCCAGGTACGGGACCTCGGCGTAGGTGCCCGCCTGATCGAGGATCACGTCCTTCAGCCCCGGCCGCCGTTCGAACAGCGACGGCTCCTCGAAGTTCTCCTCCACGAGCCGGATCAGGTCGGCCAGGTAGGCCGCGGGCGAGCTGACCGACCGGGACGCGTCCTGCTCCCCGAAGTCCAGTTCACCGAAGAGTCGTTCGTAGCTCGGTAAGGAGCCTTCTTCGCGCAAGAGATCCTCCAGCCCGGATCCGATGGAGCGAGACCACGTGCCGCCGACGGCCGTCGGCCTCCCCTGTGGACGGCGCACGAGATCACATGGTGCGCCGGCCGGCGGACACGATCCCCGGACCCGCGCCGCCCGGTCATACTCGCACCCGCGCGGTTGGAACGAAACATATTCGGACAAAACAAGGTCGCCCGTGATCACGTCGAGGAACGACCCGGCCGTCCGGCGACAACTCCTAATAAGAAAGCATAACTCCTTAAATAGGAGTGACTGTGCTAGCCTGACGGGCATGAGCGACAGACGGAGCTACGGAGACTCGTGCGGCGTGGCACGCGGCCTCGACGTCATCGGCGACCGGTGGGCCCTGCTGGTGGTGCGCGACCTCCTCCTCGGCCCCAAGCGCTTCAACGACCTGCTCGCCGGCCTGCCCGGCGTGAGCCCGAACGTCCTCACCCAGCGGCTGGCCGACCTGACCGGCCATGGCGTCGTCCGGCGTCGCGACCTCGGGGCGCCCGCCCGCGTGCACCTCTACGAGCTGACCGAATGGGGCCGCGAGCTGGAGCCGGTGCTCCTCCGGCTCGGGCGCTGGGGAAGCGAGGCGCCCTCCCCGCCCGACCGCGAGCTCGGCCGCGATTCCCTGATGCTCGGCGTCAAGGCCCGTTTCGACGCCGCGCGAGCCGACGAGCTGCGCGGCACCTACGAGCTGCGCGTCGCCCCCGAGACCTACGTCGTCGACGTCGCCGACGGGTCGATGGAGATCCGCCGCGGCGACGCCGGGCGGCCCGACGCGACGCTCACCACCGACCTCGACACCCTGCGCGCCGTCTGCGCCGGCCGGCGCACGGTGGCGGACGCCGTCCGCTCCGGCGACCTGCGCCTGGACGGCGACCCGCGTGCGGCGCGCAACCTGACCGGCATACTCCAGGCGCCGGCCTCGTCACCCGCCTGAGACATCCAGAGAAACGGACGGACATGGGCCGCCTCATCCTCCACATGCAGACCTCCATCGACGGATGCGTCGACAGCCGCGTCCCCGGCTCCACCTGGAACCTGTGGGACTGGGGTCCCGACTGGCCCTGGAGCCCCGACCTCAGGAAGCGCTTCAACGGCCTTCTCGACTCCGTCACCGGCATCGTCCTGAGCCGGCCGATGGTCTCCGAGGGATACCTCGGCCACTGGGGGCGGACCGCCGACGAGCACCCCGGCGACCCCGACTACCGGTTCGCGCACCGCATCGGCGAACTGCCCAAGTTCGTCATCACCGAGCGCGGCACCGCCTCGACCTGGCCGAACACCACGGTCCTCACCGGGCCGCTCACCGAGTCCACGCGGCGGGCCAAGGCCGCCTCCACCGGCGACCTGGTGTGCTTCGGCGGCGCCGGCTTCGCCCGCGCGCTGTTGCGGCACGACCTCGTCGACGACCTGCTGCTCGCCGTCAATCCCGGCGTCGCCGGCGACGGTCCCCGCATCTTCGACGCCTCGATGGCCCACGACTCCTACGACCTGGCCGAGGCGTTCCCGTCGGCCTGCGGGGTCCTTCTCGTCCACTGGACGAAGCGCCACCGGTGACCTGGTCAGCGCGCCAGGGGCTCGGCGTCGACGTCGTGGCCGTAGAGCCAGGCGATGTGCCGCAGGATGCCCCCGCGTCGCAGGCCGGCGTCGCGCTCGCGCTGTTCGGGGCCGTCCGGCAGGTGGTTGTACTCGGCGCGGCCCCGGCTCATCGACTGCACCCGGCCGGCGCGCGGCCTGCGGGTGGCCTCGTAGGCGAGCAGGGCCTTCGGCACCGCGTCCGGGCCGGCGTCGCGCAGGCAGCGGGCGAGCACGACGGCGTCCTCGACGGCCTGGCCGGCTCCTTGGGCGAAGAACGGCAGCATGGCGTGCGCGGCGTCGCCGAGCAGGGTGACGCGGCCGGTCGTCCACCGTTCCAGGGGGACGCGGTCGTAGAGCGCCCAGCGTTTGGCGCCGGGCGCCGCCTCGATGAGCCGCCGCAGGCTCTCGTCCCATCCCTCGAACTCGCGGGCGAAGTCCGACAGGTCGCCGTCCGCCGTCCATGACTCAAGGCGCCACCCGCCGGCGGGCACGACGCCGGCGACGTTGACCAGGCGTCCGCCGGACACCGGATAGTGGACCAGGTGCCGCCCGGGGCCGAGCCAGAGCGTCTGCACCGGCCGCCGCGCGTACTCGGGGGCCTGCTCGGCGGGGACCAGGGCGCGGAAGGCGCTCAACCCGGAGAACCTGGGCGCGACCTCGGTCACGACCAGCGGCCTGATGGCCGAATGGATGCCGTCGGCGCCGATGACCGCGTCGGCGCGCACCTTGGTCTCGCCTCCGGTCCGGTGCGCGAAGGTGATCTCGACCTCGGAGTCGTCCTGGTGGAGCGCCACGCAGCGGTGGTCGAGGTGGACGACCTCCTCGGGCAGCGCGCTCTTGAACAGCGTCAGCAGGTCGGCCCGGTGGGCGGTGTGCAGGTTGGCGCCGTACAGCCGCTCGCACGCCTCCCCCATCGGCTGCGTGGAGATCACCCGCCCGTCCGCCCAGCGGCGGAACTCCCATGCCTCCTCGATCCAGACCGCGAACCGCGACAGCGCGTCGCCCAGTCCGAGCCGCGCGATCGACCGCACCATGTTCGGCCCGACCATGATCCCCGCGCCCACCTCGCGCAGCGCCGGCGCCTGCTCGTACACCAGGGCCTCGACCCCGGCCCTGCGCAGGTGGAGCGCCGCCGCCAGACCTCCGAGCCCACCTCCCACGACCGCCACCCGTAAGCCCACACATGCCCCCAAGCCAGGAATCCCCGGTAGATCACCCTTGTTGATCGCATGTTCATCTTGACGCGTGCGGCGAAGAGGATCCAGAGTCGTACGGCAGGCCGGGATCAGGGGACCGCGTCCGAAATCAGTGACTCACCGTGGCGCTCCCGTCACGGCCATCACCGTGCGTGTACGGTGGGCCACTCTCAACGAACATCGATATACAATCTTCGCTAACCCATCTTGATGCACTTGTACCCCAGTGGGCATAGTTGTCCAGATCATCGGCGCAGTGGTCGTCCCGGGGAACGGCTCCAGCCCGCGTCCGCCCACGGCGCGCCGCACAAGAAATTGGACACGATAGATGAGCTCGCCCCCACCGATCCGCACGAAGCTCCTCAGGATCCTCGTACTCCCACTGGTATCCATGGTCGCCTTCTGGGGCGTGATCGCTTACTCCAGCATCACGGAGATCACCGAGATCTCCCGCACGCAGAGCCGCTGGCAGGCCATCGGAGCGCCGGTCCTGCAACTCGTCTACGAACTCCAGCGGGAACGCCAGGTCTCCGCCCAGGCCCGCAGCACCAGCAACGACGAGGCGCTGGCGGAGCAGCGGCGGCTGACCGACGACCGCGTCGAGCAACTGCGCGAGCTGATCGGATCGCTCGGCCAGCAGAGCCAGGACGACACCCCCGCCGAGGTGCGCACCCTCGTGACGGCGCTGGACTCGGTCGAGACGCTCCGCCGGTCCGCCGACACCGGCAGGCTGTTCCCGCCCATTCGGGTCATCGAGGCGTACAACCGGCTGATCGACGACGTCAACCGGCAGCTCAACACCGGTGACGCGCTGAGCGACGTCTCGTCCGACCGTGCGGTGCGCGGCATGGCGGCCTACAACAGCAGCGCCGAGTACCTCGGCAGGGAGAACGCCGTCCTCACCAGCACGATCGTGCAGCGCCGGATGACCCCGGCCGACCGCGCCGCGTTCGTGGCCGCCATGACCGGCCGGCGCATCGCCATGTCGGACGCCGGCCGCGACATCGGGTCCGACCTGCGCGTCCAGTTCGACAACCTCGTCGGCGGCCTTCCCTACCGGCGGCTGGTGGAGGTGGAGAACAGGATCTACAGCTGGAGCACCAACGGCGTGCCGCCCGTGAACGCGGACGACTGGAGGAGCGACACGAGCCTGCTGCTGCAGACCATCAACCGCGACACCCAGAACCAGCTGTTCTGGACCGAGGAGGCGCGGCAGGCGACCAAGGTCGCGGCGTACTGGCGCATCGGGCTGATCCTCGGCCTCGGCCTGCTGGCGGTCATCGCGTCGACCCTGCTCTCCTACCGGTTCGGCAGGTCCATGATCATCGAGCTGAGGCGGCTGCAGAAGTCGGCCGTGGAACTGGCCGAGCAACGGCTCCCCCGGCTGGTCGAACGGCTGCGCGCAGGTGAGGACGTGGACCCGGCGACCGAGGCCCCGCCCCTGGACTCCGCCCGCACCGCCGAGACACAGCGGGTCGTGCAGGCGTTCTCGGCCGTGCAGCGCACCGCCGTGGAGGCGGCGGTCAGCCAGGCGACGCTCCGCAAGGGCATCGGCCAGGTGTTCCTCAACCTCGCCTGGCGCAACCAGGCGCTGCTCCACCGCCAGCTCACCCTGCTCGACGCGATGGAGCGCCGCGTCGAGGAGCCGGACACGCTGGAGGACCTCTTCCGGCTGGACCACCTGACCACCCGCATGCGGCGGCACGCGGAGAACCTGGTCATCCTGTCCGACTCGACCCCCGCCCGCCGCTGGCGCGACCCGGTCCCGATCTTCGACGTGGCGCGCAGCGCCGTGCTGGAGGTCGAGGACTACACCCGCGTCGTCGTGCCCCCGATGCCGCAGGCCCCGCCGCTGCTGGGCGTCGCGGTCGCCGACGTGATCCACCTGCTCGCGGAGCTGGTGGAGAACGCCGCCGTCTTCTCGCCGCCGGAGACCACCGTGCACGTGCGGGGCATGACGGCGGCCAACGGCTTCGCCCTGGAGGTCGAGGACCGCGGCCTCGGGCTGAGCGAGGCGGCGCTCGACGAGCTGAACGCCAAGCTCGCCGACCCGCCGGAGTTCGACCTGGTGGACAGCGACCGGCTCGGCCTGTTCGTCGTGGCCAGGCTCGCGGCCCGGCACGGCATCAAGGTGTCGCTCCGGCGCTCCCCGTACGAGGGCACCACGGCCATCGTCCTGCTGCCCGTCGGCCTGCTCGCCACCCCGGACGCGCCGGCCGTCGAGATCGCGCCGGATCGCACGGCCGCCCCGGCTCCGGCCGTTTCCGGCTGGTGGGAACGTTCCCAAATACCTTCGCCGCGGGACGCCACGATGGCTCCCGGCCGCGCGGACCGCATCCCGCCGGGCGGCCGGCCGGACACGGCCGGCGGGCCGGGCGCCGCGGGCCGGCCCGTGCGGGCGCTCCCCACGCCGCCGATCGCCGGCCAGCGGGCGCTGTCCGCCCCGGACGCGCCACCGGCCTCCCCCGCCCGGCCACCCGCGTCCGCCCAGCCGTCCTCGTTCGACCGGCCATCCACGTCCGCTCCGCCGTCCTCGTCAGGCCGGCCGTCGGCGTCCGCTCAGCCGTCCCCACCGGGCCGGCCGCCGATGTCCGCCCAGCCGTCGGGGGGGGGGGGGGGGGGGGGGGGGGGGGGGAAAAGGAGGGGGGGGGGGGGGGGGGGGGGGGGGGGAGGGGGGGGGGCCTACTGGTCTCTCTTTCAAGGCCCTCCCCCCCCCCCCCCCCCCCCTCCCCCCCCCCCCCCCCCCCCTTTTTTTTCCCCCCCCCCCCCCCCCCCCCCCACGACCTGGACGGCCTGCCGATACGGGTGCGGCAGGCCAGCATGGCGCCCCAGCTGCGCAAGACGCGGGCCGCCGAGCAGCGGGAAGTCACCGCGCGGTCCCCCGAGGAACTTTTCAAGATCATGTCGTCCATGCAGCGCGGCTGGCAACAGGGCCGCGGCGAGGCCGAGCAGAAGTAGATGACGCGCAACCGAAAGGAGGGCCATTCCAATGCCCGAACCCAGACCTGAACTGAGCTGGCTGCTCGACGACCTGACCCAGCGCGTCCCCGGCGTGCGGCACGCCATCGTGCTGTCCGGGGACGGCCTCGCCATGGGCGGTTCCCGGGGTTTGACCCGGGAGGACGCCGAGCACCTGTCCGCCATCTCCGCCGGCAGCCACAGCCTCGCCCTCGGCGCGGGACGCCACTTCGGGCTCGGCGGCGTCCGGCAGACGATCATCGAGATGGAGGACGGCTTCCTGTTCGTCACCGCGGCGGGGCAGGGGGCCCGGCTGGCCGTGATCGCCGCGGGCGACGCCGAGCTCGGCATGGTCACCTACGAGATGGCCCTCATGGTCAAGCGCGTCGGCGAGCACCTGACCGCGCTGCCGAGAGGAGCCGCTCCCGCGCCCGCGTGGAACGGCACACGACAGTGACAGGAGACGATCCCGGGCCGCTGGTCAGGCTCTTCGGACTGACCGGCGGCCGTGCACGCCCACCTGGCGAAACCTTCAACTTGGTGGCCATCGTCACGACCGTCGGCATGCCTTTCGAACAGGCGGACCTGACCCCGGAGTACCTCGCCATCCTGAAGACGTGCCGCACCCCCACCCCGGTCGCGGACGTCGCCGCCCAGCTCAAGCTCCCGATCAACATCACCCGGGTGATCCTGGGCGACCTGCGTCGCGAGGGCCTCGTGACCATCGACCGACCCCAGCCTGCCGCGCAGGCGATCGACGAACGCATCTACAGGGAAGTGCTGCATGCGCTACGCAGCCTCTGATCGGGCCGCCGCCCCCGGCGCCGCCCCGGCGATGGCAATCAAGATCCTCATCGCCGGCGGCTTCGGGGTGGGCAAGACGACCATGGTGGGCACGATCAGCGAGATCCGCCCGCTGCACACCGAGGAGCTGCTCAGCGAGCGCAGCGTCGGCGTGGACGACGTGTCCGGCGTCGAAGCCAAGATCACCACGACGGTGGCCTTGGACTTCGGCCGCATCACCGTCCGCGACGGACTGTGGCTCTACCTGTTCGGCACCCCCGGCCAGGACCGGTTCTGGTTCATGTGGGACGAGCTGGCCCTCGGCGCCCTCGGCGCCGTCGTGCTCGCCGACACCCGGCGCCTGGAGGACTGCTTCCCGGCCGTCGACTACTTCGAGCAGCGCAACCTGCCGTTCGTGGTCGCCGTCAACTGTTTCGACGGCGCGCGCCGCCACGACCCCGTCAAGATCCGCCGAGCCCTGGGCCTGGACGGCGTGGCGCCCATCCTCCTGTGCGACGTGCGCGACAGGGACTCGGTCGCCCACGTCCTGACCACCCTGGTCACCTACGCCGTCGGCGACAACTTCGACCCCTTCGTCCCCGCCTGATCCCGGCCTGTTCCCCATCCGATTTCCGGCTGATCTCCGGCTGATCTCCGGCTGATCCCGCCTGATCCGTCCGATTCCGCGGCTTCGGCTAGCGGGGCGGCGCTCCTCATCCCCCCAGACGACGCAGGGAGCAGGTCCCCGCGAGGGACGAGGAGCGCCGTTCACCGCATGGACGGCGGGACGGTCACGAGATCCGGACGGCCGGGTCGGCCGCCCGCCGGCCGCGTGTCAGCCGCAGTGCTCGAACGGGCTGTCGTACTTGGCCGTGCCGATCGAGCCGCCCCACTTGACGCAGGTGCGGGCCGCCTTGGCGCGCACCGGGCCGGCGTAGTACTGGTAGGTGCCCGAGTCGGTCTGCCGGGCCTTGCCCCGCACCTGCAGGTAGGCGCTGGCGGCGACCTTGCCGCTGCCGCCGTTGCGCAAGGTGGCCACGCAGTTCTGGCCGGTCGCCGAGGAGTACATCAGCACGACCCGGCCCTGCGAGCCGAGCGTCGCCGCGTCCACCTGCTTGAAGCCCGAGCCGCACACCTTCGCCGCGGTGTAGGGGTTGGAACCACCGGAGGTCGTCCGCTTGACCGCGCCGCCACCGCAGTTCCTGGAGGTCACCGACTGGCCGGGGTACTTGAACGTGGCGCCGTTGAAGGACGCGCGGACGATGCCGCCCGAGGCGGAGCGCTGCTCGTAGTGCAGGTGCGCCACCAGGCTGTACTTCGCCGAGCTCTTGCCCACCGTGCCGATCTTCTGGCCCTGCGCCACCGAGGCGCCCTGCGAGACCGTCCGCGAGTTCAGGTGGGCGTACAGGGTGCTGCTGCCGTCGGAGTGGCGGATCTTGACCAGGTTGCCGAAGCCGTTGCTCCGCTGGTACGCGGAGATCACGACCGTGCCCGCCGCCGCGGCCACGACGGTCCGGCCCAGGTCCTTGTTTCCGTCGTTGGCGCTTCCGTTGAAGTCGATCTCGTTGCCGGTGTGGGCGAAGCTGCCGCTGCTGCCCACCCACTTCTCGCCGCAGGGGAACGGGAGCTGGAAGGCGGGGCCGGCGGCGCTGACCGCCGCGTTCGCCGCCGCCGTCGAACCCGTCAACGCGGCCAAGGAACCACAAACACTCACTATCAGGATCTTCGTTCGCACAAGTGGAAAGATTGTCAGTCAGATGATCAGGTTGTCCAGAAGATCCGACAAAGTGCCGCCTGCCCGAGAGGCGTCCCACCCGTCCGACGCGGAGCGCCCCGCACACGCATCCTCGAACCGCCGTCCTGCCGCAGTACGACATCACCGCCGCGACGGGTGGTATCCCATTTTTTCCTGTTTCTCCTTGCAAGTATGCGCTGATCCGCTACGGTCCCACGTTCCGACAGAGGATCGACTAGAGACTGGAGCATTGTGCGAAGAAGAGTCTCCTGGTTCGCCGCCATCCTCGCGATGGCGACGGTTTTACCGGTCTCGACGGCCAGTGCGGACACCGAGGTCCTGACGGCGCAAACCATCGCTTGGGCGCCTTGTGAGGAGGAGCCTGCCGCCGAGTGCGGCACGCTGAGCGTGCCCATCGACTGGTCGAAGCCGAGCGGGGCGAAGGTGGACATCGCCGTCGCGCGGCGGAAGGCCACGGATCCGGCCGCTCGGGTCGGTTCGCTGGTGATCAATCCCGGTGGTCCGGGTGGGTCCGGGGTGGAGGCCGTGTACGGCGCCCCCGGGTCCTACACCGAAGAATTGCAGCGACGGTTCGACATCGTCGGCTTCGACCCTCGGGGCGTGGGACGCAGCAACCCGGTGATCTGCTCGGCGTCGGTGTACAACCGGATGCCCCACACCGTCATGAGAAGCCAGGCCGACTTCGACGCCTGGAACGCCTTCACGAAGAAGCTGCACGCCGACTGTCGCGCTCGTACCGGTCCGCTGTACGACCACGTCGACTCCGCCGACGTCGCCCGTGACCTGGACGCGCTCCGCGCCGCCCTGGGGGAGGAGAAGCTCACCTACTACGGCATCTCGTACGGCACTCTGATCGGCCAGATGTACGCCGAGCTGTTCCCCGGCCGCGTCCGGGCCCTCGGGCTCGACAGCAACATGGACCACAGCCTCGGCGTCGCGGGCTTCCTGGCCACCGAGGCGATCGCCGTCGAGGACGCGTTCGACCAGTTCGTCGGCTGGTGCGAGCAGGACACCGGCTGTGTCCTGCATGGACGTGACATCCGTGCGATCTGGAAGGATCTGCGGGCGAAGGCGCGGCGCGGTGAGCTGAAGTACCCCAGCACAGGCCAGACGATGACCGAACTACAGGTCATCTACAACGCCGCATTGGGCACCGAGGGGCCGGACTGGCACCTGCTCAGCGAGGTGATCAACTGGTTGAACGGTGGGCCGCCGCCGGAGTGGGTGCCCCCGCTGCCAGGCCGGCAGCCCGTGGAGGGTGACGTCGCGTATCTGCCGACCGCGGTTCTCTGCCAGGACTACGACCTCCGGGTGCGCAACTACGAGGAGTACGCCACACTCATGCGCGTCTCCGCCCGGCTCGCACCCGACACGGGGTACCACCCGTACCCGATCGACGATCTGCCGATCTGCATGAATCACCCGACCACCAACGCGCCGCACGCGCTGCGGTACACCGGCGACGCCCCGCTGCTGCTCGGGAATTCCGTGCATGACCCGGCCACCCCGTGGATATGGTCGGCCAACGCGGCCCGTCAACTCGGGCCCAAGGCGGTGCTGCTCACGTACGAGGGCTGGGGACACCGCATCTATGGCAAGGACAAGTGCCAGGACGACATCTTCGACGAGTACTTGATCTCGCTGAAGGTGCCGCCGCACGGCACGCGCTGCGCCGTGGGCACCCCCGAGGAGAGCCTGCTCAGGCGGCGGACGCCGTCGCGGACATGGCCGACCGGCTCGAACCACTGGGCGGCCGGCCGGGTCGCGGCTTCGCCCGTCTCCTGACTCCGGAAGCGGGCCTCCGCCCGGGCTGCTCGTCCGGGTGAGATTTGTGCGCCTATCAAGCGGGTGGGTGCCTTCGAACCACGGCACGTCCTGTGGTTCGAAGGCACCCACTTCTCGCCCTCATGGCCGAAGGCCGTACGAACGTCGGCATCACCCGGCGCCTGTGGCTCACCGACCGCACCGTGGAGACCCACATCGGCTCGATCATGTCCAAGCTCGGCCTCCCCACCACCGACGAGGACCACCGCCGCGTCCTGGCCACCCTGACCTACCTCCGCGCCTCGTCGCCACGGCCATAACACTCTCCCCAGACCCGACAACAGCGACATATAACCCGGGGCCGCCTCGTCGCCCGCGCCGCACATGCGCACGCGCGCGACGAGTGGTAAGCCGGTGTCCATGAACATCGCGGACATCATGGCCACGCTCGGAGCGCGAGCGTTGCGCAACCGCCGGCTGGTGCGCGCCCCCATCTGGCTGTACCGGGCCGGCCTGGGAATGCTGTTCGGATCGCGCCTGCTGATGCTGGAGCACATCGGCCGCACCACGGGCGCGCGCAGGTTCGTCGTCCTGGAGGTGGTCGAACATCCGGCGGCGGACGAGTACGTGATCGTCTCCGGCTTCGGCGAGCGAGCCCAGTGGTACCGCAACGTCACGGCCGACCCGCACGTCAAGGTCTCCTGCGGCCTCCGTCGCGACGTCCCGGCTCACGCGACCCGCCTGTCCCGCGAGGACTCGGCCGCCGCTCTCCACCGCTACGCCCGCGCCCACCCCCGAGCCTGGGCGAACCTCCGCGCCACCATCGAACGCGCCACCGGCGCCCCGGTGGAGACCCTCCCCATGATCCACCTCGAACTGACCCGCCGATGAGTTCCGCCGGTATCGCAGGACCGCAGCGCCACCCAACGCGCCATATTCCGACATGTCATGATTTACGGAGATTTCGCCTATCGATATATGGCCCACACAAAAAATCCGAAACGAAAGCCCAGATCAGAAGCCAATACAATTGCATTGGAACGCTTCACTAAATGCCGCGATCGGCTTAATGTCCTGGACATGTCCCCACATCACACGTCACTACCGTGCGCACTCATCGACGAGTCCGTACCGTGCTTTCAAAACCGCATCTCCTACGAGTACAACGGTCTCGTGACGCCCGTCCTGCCGGACGACCTCAGCCCTCTCGTCGCGGAGCAGAGGGTCGCCAAGAGCCACCTCAAGAACAAGAAATACGAGGTCACCTCAACCGTAGGACCGCTGACCGACATGGAGAGGGCGGCCCTCACCTGGCTGCTGGCCGGATTCTGCGGGGATGACAAGGCCGGGTTCGAGTACCGGCAGGTCTTCCCGCTCGCCGGCGGCCCCGGCGCCCCGGTCGGCCAGGTCATCCTGTCCTACGACCCGGACCTCAACGGCTCGGCCGTCCTGGTGGGCCGCGGCCTGCCGCTGGGCGGCCCGGCCGACGCCTCGTCCAAGGAGACCCTGACGCAGGCGCTCAAGCAGACCTACTCGCTCGGCGAGATCCGCGGCCCCTGGACCGCCGGGGAGCTGCTCAAGGTGAGCCGCGCGCTCGCCCTCACCAGCGCCGCCGACCGCGGGGCCCTCGTCGGCGTCGAGCTGGAGCGCGTCGCGAGCCTTTCCGACAAGGCCGAGCTGGCCGGGGAGACCGAGCACACACTCGGGCAGTTCTTCGACAGGGTCGGCCCCAACGCCGGCCATCCTGGCGTGATCCTCATCGCGAACAAGGCGTTCGACAACGACACCGTCGGCTTCTTCGGCGGCACCGACGGCGTGCCCACCCGCCCGCCGAGCTTCCAGGTGATCCTGCACGAGGTCGGGCACGCCATCGAGTCCGCCGTCCGCCGCGCCGACTCGCGCGTCAACGCCGAACGGGTGCTGGCGAGCGTCTCGGCGCAGGTCCCGCCGCGAACCGCCGTCCTGCCGCAGAACGACATCACCGCCGCGACGAACCTCAAGTTCAAGGACCTCGTCCGCTGGGATCCCATCACGGACCGGGCGAAGACCGCGTACGAGGCCGTGGCGAACAAGGCCGAGAACGCCGACCAGCTCATCGGCGAATGGCGCGCCACGATGCCGGACTACGCCGAAGCCCTCCAGGCGATGAAGGACGGCAAGGGCGCGAACGGCGCGATGGCGATCCGCAGGAAGCTCATGAGCCAGTGGAACAGCATGGTCGAGATCATGGAGTTCGTCGACGACCTGATCAAGTCCGTCAACGGTCCCAAGCCGTGGGCGGTCTTGCCCGGCAACTTCACCGACATCACGCAGGACCGGCTGCCCGAACTCAAGCAGGCGCCCTGGCTCGACTTCCACGACGAGATGCTGCGCTTCTGCACGCTCCAACACCACGCCGCGCTGTGGCGAGCCAAGTACCAGGGTGGCGGAAAGAAGATGACAGGCCGCGAACGGGAATTGAACAAGTACGTCAACGCCAAGTCGATCAAGATCGACCTGACCCCCTACACGGCCAAGATGAAGACCGGCGGTGAACTCTACGCCGAGTCCTACGGGATCTGGCGCGTCCACCCGCAGGCCCTCGCCACCCACAACGCCGATCTGTTCACCTACTTCAACGACGACCACTACCTCCAGGGCGACTGACCGCTCCCGAGCCGGCCGGGACCTGGGCCCACCCCGGCCGGCTCGCCGGCCGGGGGCGTCCCGCCACACGATGTACCGCATGATGCGGCCCTGGCTCACAGGTCCAGGTCGGGACGCGGGTCGTAGTGCGGGTTGGGGATGAAGTCGCCGAACCCCTTCTTCTCCGCGTCGTACGGCCAGGCGCCGCGGATGAACCTGCGGTGGACGCCTCCGGGGAACTCCTGGAAGGCGGCCCGCTCGGACATCTGGACCCCGCCGGGAACGTTCAGCTCGTACACGGCGCCGCTGCGGCCGTCCACCAGGTGATGGCTGTAGACCTCGGCGGAGCGGCGGTCCCGCGTGACGTGGACGATGGCGCCGTAGTCCTCGTGCGGATGGAAGCCCTGCTCGAAGACCGTCTGAGGGGGACGCATGTCGCCCCGATAGAGGGGCTCGGTGTCGGTGCGCCACCTCGGGCTCACCGGGATCCTCCTGCGGCTGCCGGCGTACCGGTTCGCGGTGTCCCGGTAGCGGGCCATGACCTGGTCGATGGGGACGCGGCGGTCCGCGGCGGCGGTCAGGTAGTAGCCCGGCTCCCGGGGGAACGGCTCCGGCCTGCGCAGCAGGTTGACGGCGCGCTGGAGCATCGCGACGGGCCCCCGTCTGGTCGCGTCGAGCAGGTCGTTGTGGATCCTGCGCATCATGACGCGCAGCGTGAGGCGGTGCGCCGCGAAACCGAGCGTCGCGACCGTGGAGGCGACGACCGCGATCGTGACGATCTTCTGGACCCGGATGATCTGCGAGCCGGCGATAAGGGCGTCGCCGATGTGGCGGGCGGCGCGGGCCCCGTCGCCGGCGCTGCCCGCGGATCCGGTCACCGGGTGGCTCCGGACGGCGGAGAAGGAAGCGACGGCGGTCCCCCCGTTGCGGACGGGCACGCCGGCGGCGCGGTCGTCCGCCTCCCTCCCCCTCCGTTCGAGGTCCTCCGCGAAGGTGATCCAGCGCCGCCCGACCGCGTCGAGGACGTCCTCGTCGACGTTGGGCCAGGGCACGCCGAGGATGTTGAGCGCCGAAGCGACTCCGTCGGGTAGCTGAAGCCCCATCGGGCGGCTCCTCCCACGCGAGGGTCATCGTGAGTAAGATCACCTTAAATCAAGGCATCGTAGGGCTGAAGGCGGTGGCGGTGCTGGAACCAGACGACAAGATCGACGTCTCGCACACCGATCTGCACACGACGGGCTCCGCGCTCACAGAGATCGGCGCCGGCCTGGCGGACGAGATCGCGAGGTTCCGCGACGACCTCATGGGCACGCTCAACCCGTGGGGACAGGACGAATCCCCCGTCGGCGTGATCGGCTCGGTCTACACCGCGCTCACCGAGCACGCGTTGGGCACCTTCGAGTCGATCGCCGACTGCTACCAGTCAGAGGGCGACAGGCTGGTCAGGATGTCGGGGAACTACGTCCGCGGACACGCCGCGACCAGCGAGGCCCTCGACCGGCTCGCAGATCCCGATCAACCTTCCTGGCCCACCCCGCCCCTCTGACCACCCGGCCCACCTGATCGCCGGCCCCACGTGTCCCATGGCCCACGTGTCCCGTGTCCCACATGTCCGGTGACCCGTGGGTCCGCCCGGCCCCTCGGCCGGCCGCACCATTGGGCGGCCGGTCCGCCCTCGGGCCTCGCGTACGAGCGTCGCCGCGCTCATGGTGCAATCGTCAGGTGGGTGATCCAGAGCTGGCGATCCTCGTCGGACTGCAGGGGACCGGCGAAGCCCGGACGAGCAGCCGCGTCTAGATCGCCGGCGCGACGAGAGTTCGGCCTGGCGCGGCTCCGTCTGTCCGGCGACACTTCCGGCGAGTCAATCACACGATCATCATTCGAACACCAGTATGATGCCACGGTTCAGACAGACAGACGATGATCCATCCGGAAAGGGCCGCACGTGGCGCAGAAGGTGATACTGGTTGACGACCTCGACCACTCCGAGGGCGATGACGTGGCGAGACGAGAGTTCCCGCTGCTGAACCGGACCTTCGCCATCGACCTGTCCGACGCCAACCAGCAACGGCTGAGCGAGGCTCTGGCGTTCATCGAGCAGGTCCTCGAAAGCTCCCGCGAGGTCAAGCAGGCGACGCGGTCGAAGAAGGCCGCCGACACCTCCCCCCGCCTGCACGGCTACACCCTCACCGACGTCCGCGAATGGGCCCGCGAGGAAGGCCTGGACGTCCCCGCCCGGGGCAAGGTCGCCGACGAGCTCCTCGAGAAGTTCATCGCCGCCCACCCCGACGCCGCCACCACGAACGCGGCGCCGGAGGACCGAAGCGAAGCACCCCCGGCCGCCTGAGCCCGATCTGCCAGCCGGGCGACCTGCGCGCCGTACGCCGTCGCGGCCGACTCATCGATCGAGCGCCGGACCGGCACACCGGCCGGGGGGGGGGGGGGGGGGGGGGGGGGGGGGGGGGAGCCCCCCCCCCCCCCCCCCCCCCCCCCCCCCAACACCCCGAACACACAAACCCCCGACCAAACACCCCACCCCACCCCACCACCCTCCCACCCACCCCCCCCCCTC
>NZ_JBVJHR010000015.1:58232-282124 GCF_055586705.1 Sphaerisporangium sp. NPDC049457
AGGGGGGGGGGGGTGGGGGGGGTGGGGGGGGGGGAGGGGGGGGGGGAGGGGGGGGGGGGAGGGGGGGGGGGGGGGGGGGGGGGGGGGGCCCCCCCCCCCCCGCCACCTTGCTAACGCACCGTCAACTTCTGGTAGTCGGCGGCGTGCGGCCGGTAGGTCGGGTTGCCGGAGTAGGCGACGTGGACCGTGTAGTTCCCGCGCCGCAGATCGGCGGTCCGCAGTGTGACGACGGCCTTGCCGTCCACCAGTGGCACGACCTGCACGGTGCCGCCGAAGGTGACGGCAACCTCGCCGGTCGGGGTCGGAGCGTTGTGCTTCGGCCCGCGCGCCGGCTTGACGGTCACGTTCAGCGTGAACGTGCCCCCGCGGACGACCGACGCCGGCGCGGCTTTCGCCTGGACCTTGACGGCGTTGGGACCGGAGGGCACCTCGAACGACGCCGTACCCTCCGACGCCTTCAGGTGGTCGAAGCCGAGGTACTCGGCCTTGACCGTCCGGGTACCCGCGGGCAGACCCGCCGGCAGCGTGACCATGGCCGCGCCGTCGTCCAGGTAGGCGAGCTTCGACCACGAGCCGATGCTGAACCGCACCTGTCCGCCGGTCTCGAAGCCGTCGGCCGCCTCGACCGTGGCGGTGGCCGTGGTCGTCTCGGCCCCGCTCGCGTACGGCTCGACGGCCACCTCGGTGGTGGTCGTGACGTCGCTGTTCGGGATGCCGCGGATGTCGTTCCACTCGCGGAGGGTGATCGGGATCACGGTGCCGTGACGCGGACGGACGACGCCCGCGTTGGTCATCGTGAGCGCCTTGGCGTTCCAGGTCGGCGCCTCGATGTTCTCGTGGCACGCGGCCTGGTATCCACCACCGTTCGTGTACCGGTCACCCCAGAGGTAGAACTGGCCGGGGCAGGAGGTGTCGCCGGGGTTGGCCTTGAAGATGACCGGCCCCTCGTACCCCTGGTTGGCGACCCACGTCGTGCGCCCCAGAGCCGGAGCGAGCAACGTCCAGTTGCCGAGGTCGCTGTCCAGGAAGTCGGTGTGCTTCTCCGAGAAGATGTCCGAGCCCTGGTTGCCGGCCTCGTTCTTGGTCACGCGGTAGTAGTGGTCACCGACCCGGATCGCGGTCGTGTCGATCCGCGACAGCGGGGCCGGGTTCTGCCACACCTTGGGACCGGAGAACGTCTGGAAGTCGCGCGTCGTGGCGTACCACATCTGCGCGTTCCCCTGACCGGTGCGGTTCACGGGGTCGTTCCACAGCGACTGCGCCCAGAACACGGCGTAGGCGCCGATCTCCTCGACCCACAGCGACTCGGGTGCGAAGGCGTTGCCCGCGTTGTCGGGCGCGACCTTCACGTGCCGCTGAGGCGTCCAGTGCACGAGGTCGTGCGACTCGAACACCTCGATGTACTGGGTGTCGTTGATGGCGTATCCGCCCTGGTCGTACCAGTTCAGGTCGGTCGCGATCATGTAGAACGTGTCGCCGTCGGGTGAGCGGACGATGTGCGGGTCGCGAAGGCCCTGGTCGCCCAACTGTGAGATGAGCGAAGGCCGGCCTCCGGTCAGCCCGGTCCAGTCCAGAGCGGTGTTCCCGTTGGACGTCGCGAACATGATCTGCTCGCCGTCGGCGATCCCCTCGCCCTTGAAGTAACCCATGAAGTACCGCTCGTACTCCTCGGACCGGGGCTTGGCGGTGACGGTCACCGGGAACGACTTCGTCTTCGAGGCCGAACCCTTGGTGATGGTGGCCGTCAGGGTGGCGGTGACATCCGGACGGCCGAAGGCCGGGCGGGTGACCTCACCCATCGGGGTGACGAGGTCGGTGGTCGACTTCCAGGTGATCGTGGATCCGAACTCGCCGCCGGCGGGAAGGTCGATGTTTCCGCGCACGTCGTGGGTGGCGTACAGGGTCAGGTCGAACGTGTCACGGTCGACCGCCTGCGCGTCGTCGAACTCGGCCTTCACCACGATGGGGATCTCCCGTGTGGTGACCTCTTGGGCGCCCTTGCGGACGGTCGCCGTGAGCGTGGCCGTAGCGTCGGGCCGCCCCTGCGCGGGCCGGGTGATCTTGCCGACCACCGCGACCTTGCGTGCGCTGGCGAGGGCCGGTGGGGTGCGGACCTCGACGACCGACGGGTCCGAACTCGTCCACGTGATGGCCGAGCCCGCCACGGAGCCCATCTTGGGCAGCACGATGTCGTGGACGATCGCGCTGGTCAGGCCGAGGTCGATGGCGGCGGCGTCGGCGCGGACGCCATCGGAGACGGTCTTCTTCGCCAGGGCGAGCGTCTCGTCAAGGCTCACCGCCCGGTCGTAGACCCGGAAGTCCCGCATCGTTCCGCGGAACGAGTAGTGGCCCGACGTCTGGGAGCGAGCGAGGAAGTTGCAGTTGGTCCCCGCGGCGTTCACCGACGGCGCCGTGGTCAGGTTCGTCGACGTCGCGTGCAGGACGCCGTCGAGGTAGAGCCTGCCGGTCCAGCTCGTACCGTTCTCGTTCAGTGACTGGGTGTAGGTGACATGCGTCCACGCTCCCTCGAGCACGCGGACCCGGTTCTGCTGGAGGTTCACCGAACCCACCGCGACGCGGAACCGCTGGGTGTTCGACGCGAAGATGGAGCCCTGGGCGCCGGTGTCGACGTCGCACGAGCCGGACTTCGCGCCGAAGCCCCACATCTGGTGCTCGCCGACGTTCGCCGGGTCGATCCACACGTCATAGTCGACGGTGAGGTTCGACATGCCGGCGGTGATGTCGTTCGGCAGCTTCACGTACGCACCATCGAGGGCGCTCTCGTAGGAAGCGGGGTTGAACCGCACTCCATCGCCGGTCAGGGTGGCCTTCTCCGGATTCACGAGCGTGGCGTTCGCCGCCGAGCCCGCGCTACCCGAGTTGATCAGCGTCGTCCCACTGGTCTCGTCGAGGGCGAAGTGGTGCACCAGACCCTCGTTGAGCTCCTCCTCGGCGGCCTGCGAGGGCGTCGCCGCCAACGAGACCGAGAGAAGCGCGCCCAGTGCCAGGCCCGCGACGCCTCTCCCCTTCCGGATCAGCATGTGGCGCGACCTTCGCCGTCGCACGTGATCCTCCTCGATCCGATCGCTGTAGACGCGCGGGGTACGGCCCCGTCCGGGGCGGGGCCGGTCAGCGTGCCGGCGAGGCCCGGCGTGATCAGGCGTGGTTGCGTGTTCCGGCAAGACGAGGGCAGCACAGACAAAGGTTCACCTCGCTGTGAGATGTGGGGGGTGGGGGTGAACTGGGAGGGCCGTGGCTATTTGTCACAGATGTCCGGGTCTTGATCCAGACACTAACCTCCGGTCCCAGCGAAAGAAAGCCTCACTTGACGCCGAACTTCTCAGTGAACCGGCGAAAGTACGCGAGACTTGGGTAAATGGCGCCCCCGTGCTGTTCCGGGCCCGCGAACAGCGGATGCCGCCGAAACACGGCAGATCAAGGCGTCCCTGTGCCCGACGCGCCCAGTGTGGCGGCGGCCCGGCACATCCGCGACGTCACCGGCCTGCCGGTCGGCGCCTCGTCGGGCACCGCACTGTGGGCGGCGCTGGAGCTGGTCGAGCGCATGCGGGGCAGAGGCGAGACCGGCACGGTGATGTCGCTGATCGGCGACGCGTCCGACCGACACCTGGCGACCTGCCACAACGACGACTGGGCCACCAGGAAAAGACTGAACGTCGGACAGCACACGGGCACTCTGCGGCAACGCACCGGCGCGTAGCCCGTACCAACGTACGTGGCGGCCGGAAGGCATGGAACGCCGAACGCACTACGACCTACGCCCCCTCGACGCCGCCACTTGACACCCCTGAGTCCCTGTCCCATCAATAGGTGAAATAGCGATCAAGCAGTGTCCCGCGTGGCGACCCGCCACCCAGGCCACCGGGACGGGCAGAGCCGACGATGGTGACAGCACGAGAGGCAACGCCAATGTCCAGCACGCCGTTGTACGACACCATCGGAGCCGCCTACACCGTGACGCGGCGCACCGAACCGCGCATCGCCGCGCAGATCTGGGCCGCCCTCGGCGATGCCCGGACCATCCTGAACGTCGGGGCGGGCACCGGGTCCTACGAGCCCTCCGACCGCCAGGTCCTCGCGGTGGAACCGTCGGCGCTCATGCGTTCGCAGCGCCCCACGGACGCGGCGCCGTGCCTGATCGGGTCCGCTGAGAGCCTGCCGTTCGACGACCGCTCCTTCGACGCCGCGATGGCCGTCGCCTCCGTTCACCACTGGCAGGACCCGATCGCCGGCCTGCGCGAGCTGCGGCGAGTCGCTCGCCGCGTGGTGGTGTTCACCCACGACACCAGCGGCGCGGCTTGGCTGCACCGGTTCTGGCTCACCCGCGACTACCTGCCCGAGGTCGCGAACCTCCTCATCGGCCGGCCTTCGGTGACCGAGCTGGCCGATGCGATCGGAGCCCGGACGGAACCGGTGCCCATTCCCTGGGACTGCGCCGACGGCTTCCTCGAGGCCTACTGGCGCCGACCCGAGGCGTACCTGGACGAGAACGTCCGCCGCGGGATCTCGGTCTGGGCCAGAGTCGGGCCCGACGCCGAACAACGCGCGGTGCGCACCCTCCGCGCCGACCTCACGTCCGGCCGCTGGGCCGAACGCAACCGGGACCTCCTCAACCGCGACACAGCAGAACTAGGCCTCCGCCTACTGATCGCCTGAACCCCCACTGCGGCCGGGCGCCAATCTCAGACGACTTCTGTCCACGGCTTGCCGAGTCCTGCCCTCCAGCAGGACCCTCGCTCACGCTGGGTCGCGTTCCCCTACCGCCGTACCCTGGCTCGTCGGCGCGAGCACTCTGGTCAAGCTTCGGCCGTCTGGCGAGCGAGCCACCGCTCTCGAGTGATCGCATACTCGACCTCACCGAGATCGCTGCCGGGGATCGGCTCGTCCCACTCCATGTGGAACGTACGGACATGCTCCATCCCGAGTGCGGTCATGGTCGCCCGGGAGGCGGTGTTGACCACCATGGTCTCGGCGAAGATGCGGAGCAGCCGGAGCTCTTCGAACCCGTGTCGGATGAGCTCGCGGGCTCCCTCGCTGGCCAATCCCCGACGCCAGTAGCGACGCAGGAGCCGGTAGCCAAGCTCGGCCTGCCCTTCGACCGGTCCTTGATCGACGCGCTCCGGCGGCTGCAGGATCCACCAGCCGACGAACTGCCCGTCGACGAACCCGGCCCAGAAACCCAGTCCCGCGACGCGGTCCGCGACCGCGAGCCGCCGCCCATGGAGAACCTCGACCTCCGCACGGCTACGAGCACGGCCGTTGCCGAGGTATCGCATGACCTCGGGGTCGGCGTCGAGCACGATCTCGTGTTCGAGGTGTTCGTCGGACAGGGGAACAAGCTCGATGCGGTCGGTGCGCAGTTTCGCCTGGGACATGCGCCGCATTCTCGCGCACGAGCCACTTGCCGGTCATCCGAGTATCGACCAGCGCCGCACAGCCTCAGACGGTCTTCCAAAGGACGACATCCTGGACGACCACCTCGCACGGACAGAGAAGATGAGAGAGGAACTCCTCGCCGATCGCCCCACAGACGAACAGCCCTGAGGCCGTCGAGGTTCGGTGTGGGCGATCAGTCCAGCAGTCCTCGCGGTGCTCAACCGGTAGGCCAGGAGATCGTGACGAGACCGTCGGTCTTGCCGAGGACGGCCGTGCCGCCGGGCACGTGACCGATGGCGATACCGGTCGGCCAGTACGCCGTGCTCATCTCGCTTGGTCACCACCGGGCCGTCGACCTGGTACGTGCTTCTTTCCCCTCGCTCAGACCGGCAGGTCCCAGCTCGGCCCGTCGGGCTCGCCCAGCCAGACGTACTGACGTTCGCCCGTGACGGTGAGCCCGTACGCGGACTGGTGTGGGGAGCCCGCGTTCTGCCAGACCAGGACGGCGTGCTCGACCGCGTCCCACAGTCGCAGCGGCCCGCGCTGGCGGACCGTCCACCCACCTGCCGGCTCGGGCCGGGTGACGGCCTGCGAACCAGTGGCCACATCCCACAGGATGACCTCCTCACCACCACCCAGCCGAATCGCCGACGGCGCGGCCAACTGTGCCACGAACAGCCCGGCCGGATCGTCCAGGACTCGCGGATCCACCCGGCTCTCCCTCATCTCCCCGCCCGCGAGGTAGGGAGAGGCCACCGGCGGCGGGCCGTGGGGGCGCGCGGTCATGAAGTAGACGTCCTCCTTGAGGAACCGCCCGCTCGCCGTACCGTCGTCGCCCAGCGTGAGATGCGCGAACGCGGCTCCGCGCATCCACCCGGTCAGCGGAGCGGTGATTGTCCCGCCATCGCGGACCTGCCACATCCACGGCATCGGAACGTAGCGCACCGAGCAGGTGGCGATCAGCCGGTCATACTCGGCGTTCTTGTCATAACCCGCGAGACCGTCACCGCTCACGAGCGTGGGCGAGCACCCGGCGGCGGTGAGCGCGTCACGAGCCCGGCCGGCCACGTCGGGGTCGTACTCGATCGAGGTGACGGCCCTGTCGCCCAGCCGGTGGCACATCAGCGCGGTGGAGTAGCCGGTGCCGGTGCCGACCTCCAGCACTTTGTCCCCGTCGCAGATCTGTGCCGCCTCCAGCATCAGCACCACCAGGCCGGGCGACGTCGAGGAGGACGTCGGCGCTCCCTGAACGGTGCCACGCGCGGTCTCGACCGAATGTCCGTCGATCTGCGTCACCCAGGTCTGGTCGCGGTACACCAGCTCCAGCCATTCGTCCTCGGTGACCTCCTCGCGGTGGACCACCTTCCACCGGTCGCCGTACTCGGTGGCCTCGGCGATCGCCGACCCGAGAAAGCGTTCCCGGGCCACGGACTCGACCGCATCCCGCCAGCCGGGGTCGTGCAGCGACCCGGCCCGGACCAGCCGGTCGGCGAGCGCACGACGAAGCCGCATCCCCTCATGAACGGTCACGTCGGCTCCTCCAAGAGCAGGTCGGCGATGGCGGCGGCGATGGGTGCCCCGGTGGCATCTTCCAGCCAGGCCCACTGGCCGTTGGGATTGCACTCCAGGAATACCGGAACACCGTCCCTGGTGAGCGCGAAATCAAAGGCACCGAAGCGCAGGCCCAGCGCGTCGAGGTAGGCGAGGCAGCCCTCGGCAAGGCCGGCCGGAGGCTCGACCACCGTATACGAGACGCGGTCGTAGTCCTGCCGCCAGTCGAGCAGATCGGAGTCGAGCCGGACGCAGAACACCCGTTCCCCCACAACGGTCACCCGAAGGTCGGCTGCCTTGTCGACCCGGGCCTGGAACAGATGCGCCGCACCACCGATGCTGTCGTCCAGGTCACCCGGCTGAACCTGAGTTGTCCAGATGGTGGCGAGCTCCCCATCGGGACCTGCGTACGGGGTGGCTCGCAGTGGCTTGTAGACGATGGGACCATGCTCGGCCGCGAACGCGCGGGCATCGTCCACTCGGTTGGTGATCAGAGTGGCAGGAACCTCGAGTCCGATCCGGCGCGCGGTCGCGAGCTGCAGGGGCTTGTGCTCGGCCGCGTTGATCGCCCAGGGGTGGCTGACGAACGGACGCGGCAGGGCCGCCAGGAGTCCACCGAGCCCGAACCGTGATTGCGTCCCGACGAACCGCTCGACCTGCGAGGGGCATTCGGACAGGTAAGGGGTGGGCCGCCGGTAGTAGACGGCCCGCACCTGCTCCAGGACGATCCTCCGTGACCGTGTGGTCAGGACACCACGTGGGAGGAGCTCTCCGCACCATGCCGACAGCTCAACGTCGGCGGGGAAGTCAGCGCCGGGGTCGAGCCGGGCAACATGCGCGTCACGCTCATTGAGGTGCTTGATGACCATGTCCGCTGTCGGATCGTCCAGGCAGGTGAGCACCAGGACCACGGGCGCGGTCATCAGTCGTTGTCGTAGTCGGTGACCGTGGTCTGGTCGGAGGGCTGAGGGTCCCGACCATCGCCACTGCCGCCTGTCTGCTGCGTCTTGCTGGTCTGCTTGTTGGTGCCGTGCTTGCCCGCCTCGACGAACCGGCCGGTCGTGGCGTCGCGATAGACCGCGGTTTGGGTGGCCGGGTCGAACTCGACCCTGTACGGCGGGGCCGTCGGGGACGCGAACGGGGTCGAGCGGGTGAGGCCCCATGGCGGCCTGGGCAGGTTGTTCATGATTGCGTCCTTTCTCCGATGCGTCGAAGTTGCGGGTTTCACATTCGCCCGAACCGCGCGCTCCACCGATCCCGTCGTCACTGAGCCCGTTGTCCTGGCGGTCGAGAGGTGCGTTACGGACAGTGAACTGCAAAACGTCCGGACAGGCAGCAGGACAGAAGGGCTTGCGCTGACGCTAGAAACGCCTTCACCTGCACATCAACGAGTTTGAGCGTCTTTGCGGGAAGAGCCTTCACGGCTGGCGGCGGCTTCGGTAGGCCGCGCAAACTCTCGCAAACTCCTTGAGGCGGTAACGCAGAGCGCACAAACTCGGTGGCGTAGTCATCCGCTCTCGATCGGAGGAGAGGTCCCCATGGCGCTACGTTTCCTCGGCAAGGACACCATCGACGGAGGTTCGCCAACGCTGTTCGACGATGGCGACAGATACGTACTCCAAGGCTGGATCGTCACCGAGCCGGCCGTGCTCAGCGACGTCACCCTCGCTGAGCACGAGACCCTCGTCGAGGTGCCGAAGAAGCTGATGACGTTCCTGCCGCAGGGCGCGGCCGTCCCGCCGGGATGGCCCCTGGTGGTCGATCGCGGCGAGACCTACGTGTTCCGAGGGCCGCGCATCACCGACCCGGGCGTGCTCGCTCAACTGGACATGCCCAGCCATGAGACAGTGATCGAGATCCCGAAGACCGCGCCGGAGGTGACCAGTGGCCTGGAGCGCCGGAGCGCCGACGTTTGACCAGTGGACCGCGCTGTTCCGCTCGTGTGAGCGGTCGGCCGTGCACCTGGAGATGCGTGACCTGTACGCCGTATCCGCCGAGGACCCGATGTTCTCGGCATGGAAGGCGGGCCGTCGCTACGACCCGGCTGACGAGCAGTCGTGGTGGCGGCCATGGCTCAGCCTGATGAGGGAGACGACCTGCAGAGGTGTGGAGGTCAGGCGGGCCCGCATCGTGTCAGAACCGGTGACCGAGTACATCCGCTTCGAGTACGACGTCTCCTTCACCAACCTGCTGGCGGGCGAACAGGGACGATGGCTTCCTCGGCGCCTCGCGTCCGGCATCGCCTTGCCCGGCAACGACTTCTGGTTGTTCGACGGAGACCGGGTGCAGTTCAACCACTTCACCGGAGAGGGCGACTGGGCTGGAGTGGAGTGGTGCGAAGATCCCGACGTGGTGAAATTGTGCACGGCGGCGTTCGACGCGGTGTGGGCGGCGGGGATCGACCACGGCGACTACACGCCCGTCTGATCCCTCGCCTCTGTCCGCGCACCAGGTAAGCAGCACCATGCCATCGCCATCACACGCCATCGCGCAGGCCAAACAGGCCCTTGGTGTCCGCCTGCGCGAAATCCGTCTCGTCGCGGGGCTCACCGGCCGAGAACTCGGCGAGCTGACAGGATGGCACTCCTCGAAGGTGTCGAGGATCGAGCACGGCCGGCAGACGCCGTCGGGCAATGACATCAGAACTTGGTGCCGGCACTGCGAAGCCGATGACCAGGCCGGCGACCTGGTCGCATCGCTACGCACGATCGACGAGATGTACGTCGAATGGCGACGAATGCAGCGCACCGGCCTGCAGCGACTCCAGCAGGCCGCGGTTCCGCTGTACGAACGGACCACGAGCTTCCGCATCTACGAACCGTCGCTGATCCCCGGGCTGTTCCAGACGGCCGAGTACGCGCTTGCTCTCATGCGCGCCGTCGTGGCGTTCCGGGAGATCCCCGACGACACCGCCCGAGCGGTCGAGGCCCGGCTACAGCGACAGAAGGTCCTTGACTCCAGTGGCCGCCGCTGTGTGGTCCTCCTGGAGGAAGCGGCGTTACGGAACCGCATAGGAGGCGCCGAGGTGATGGCCGGTCAACTCGGTCGCCTGCTCACCGTGGCGTTCCGCCCTAACATCAGCTTAGGGATCATCCCGATCGGTGACCGTGCCATGTGGCCTACCAACGGATTCTGGATCTTCGACGAGGAACGGGTCCTTGTGGAGACCCTGTCCGCAGAGCTCACCGTGACCCAGCCCCGCGAGGTCGCCCTGTACGCCAAGGCGTTCACCGAACTCGCCGACCTGGCTTCGTACGGCGCGGCCGCACGGACCCTGATCGCCTCAGCCATCACCGCCTTGGACAGGTGAGAGCTCGGGGCCGGACGCCAAGCAGCGCGCAAGCCTCCTGATGACCTCGCATCCGGCCGGGCGGAACGCGACCGATGCCGGCTTCGGGGCATGGGCAGACCTTTCTGCCCGCGATCTGCACGTCGCTGTGAGAGGGCTCTGCACGCGGCTGTGCGAGCATTCCCGGCGTGCGGAGATAAGTGATGATCGCCGTGTTGGCGGCGCTGGCGGGGGGTTGCGGCTCGGGACCGAAGACCACTCCTGAGATCGCCGGATATGTCGAGACGTATCTGCAGGGGCACCCGGACGTCAAGCGGGTGGCGAAGAAGGGGATCCAGAGCGCCACCGTGGTCATCAAGGGGCAGGACCAGGACGTCTCCGCCGACCTGGGCAAGGGCTCGCGCGGACGGCTCATTCGGACGGGCGGTACCGCATACATGCAGACGCTTGGGGAGGAGGTGGCGCCGGGCAAGCCCTGGGACAGAATCACCAAAGAGCACGGGCCGTACAACCTGTTCGGCATCGGCTTGATCACAAGCCAGGCTATGACCTTGGTGAACAGCCACCGGGTGCACGCACTGCTGGCGGCGAGAGGACGAGTGAGCGGCCCGGCATCAGATGGCGGACTCGACAACTACACGGTCGCCATCGACATGCGGAAGGCACTCGACGAATTGGATCTCGGTGCGTTCCTCACGGTGTACGACCCGCTGCCGCTGGGGCAGGACACCGAGAACGAGTACGCCAAAGTCCGGGCCGGCGACAAGGCGGCACAGACGCGGCTTCGCGAACAGTTGCTCAAGGAGTTCGGCGCGCGCGCCACGTACGAGCTCTGGCTCGATGGCCAGGGGCGGCCGGTGCGGCAACGACTGACCGCGAAGACCCCGATGGAGATCACCTTCTCCGATTGGGGTGATACGACCGTGGCCGCTCCTCCGGCCGACCAGGTCCGGGTGCTGACCTGATCGGATGGCACTCCTCGGAGGTGTCGAGGGTCGAGCACGGCCGGCAGACGTCGCCAGGCGATAACGTCAGAACTCGGTGCCAGCACTGCGGAGCCGATGACCAGGCCGGCGACCTGGTCGCATCGCTAAGCAAGCCCCTCACCGCCCGTCGGCGACACGTCCACCGGCGTCATCCTCTGGAGGCCAGATCCGGGCGTCACGCACCCTGGCGTCTCCTCGGCGTTGCTCCTCGAAGCCGAGGATCATCGCCAGCGCCGCGTGGGCGTTCATCCTGATCAGGACGCTCGCGTCTCCAGCCGGGTCGATGAACGGTGAGACGACCGGGGAAGCGGGAATCCCCCGGCGGCCGAGCCACTCCTGCATGCGCCTGCGCAGCTCGGCGGCCAGGCGCAGCGCCTGGCGGTCGCGATCGGTGAGGTGACACATCCGGCCGCCTCCGCTCAACTCTCGCCGACGAGCAGCAGGTCCACCCACGTCTCGGGCAGCTTCTCGTCCACGTCGAACCACACGGCCATACCGTCGCCACGCCTCCGGGTGATGCCCCACTGCTTGGCCAGCGCGTCCACCAGGCGCATACCCCGGCCGCTCTCAGCGCCCTGATCATCGCGCAGCAACCGCGGCAGGCCGTTGTTCCCTTCGTCCATGACCTTGATGTGCAGGTCCTCGGTGAACGTCCGGACGATGGCCAGGGTGAAGAAGGACGACCCGCTGTACCGGACGGAGTTCGAGGTCAGCTCGGACACCAGCAGGACTGCGATCTCCGCGGCCGGGTGGTCGAGCAGCGTCTGCTGCGTGACCTGCCGAGCGCAGGACACCTGGTCCCCGGTGGCCCGGAACGTCTCCCGCCGAAAGGTACGCACCCGCAGCGCCTCACCCGCCACAGCCGGATTCGGCACCAGACTCCACCCACTCGGCGCCCCGCTCAACTCCCCCACCGCGACGTGCCCTTCCACGGCCCCCGCCTGGTCCATGGTCATCGCCCAGTCACCTCCAGATGCTCCGATTCCCTGCGCTCACAGCAGACCCAATGGCAAGCTCTACCGAGAGTGACTTGTTGACTACTAATCTGCAAGCGAAATCGAAAACATCTAGAAAATTGCAATAGATCTTGATGCTGGATTGCACGTCAAGCAAGTGGGCCGCCAGCAAGCTTCGCCCGATTCATCCCGCCCAGCATCGAGTACCCACACAGACAAGAAGGGACAAAACCCGGAGATGGCTCCATCAAGCCCCACTATCCGCCAACGTCGACTCGCCGCAGAATTGCAGCGCCTCAGAGAGGCGGCCGGCTTCACTCGAGAGGATGTCGCAGCGCGCCTCGAGTGGCACGCCACGAAGGTGTGGCGGATGGAGAACGCCCGGTCCAGCGTCACGACGGCCGATCTACGCCACCTTCTCGATCTCTACGAGGCGGACGAGCCGCATCGCGAAGCTCTCATCGCGTTCGCCCGGCAGGCCAGGCAGAAGGGCTGGTGGAGCGAGTACCGCGACGTCCTGACCGGCTCCTACAACGACCTCGAAGCACAGGCTTCGATGCTCAGAAACTTCGAACCGCTGCTGATCCCGGGTCTCCTCCAGACAGAGGCGTACGCACGAACGGTCATCCGCGCCGCACCTGTCATCGACCCTAGGGAGGTCAAACGCCGTACGGACGCTCGCATGGCCCGCCAGCAACTCCTCATTCACCAAGACGAAGGCCCGCAACTATGGGTCGTCATCGACGAGGCGGCGATCCGGCGCCCCGTGGGCGGCACCGACGTCATGTGTGAACAACTCGAACGGCTGGCGCAGCTCAGCGACGAGCCCCGCATCACGATCCAGATCATCCTGAACTCGGCCGGCGCGCATCCGGGCCTGACCGGACCCTTCGTGATCCTCGACTTCCCGAACCCGGCCTTCTTCGCCCCGGTCGTCTACCTGGAACTCGCGCCAGACGGCATGTACTTGGAGGAGACGGAGCAAATCATGCGATATACGCTGATGTTCGACCACCTCCGAGCAATCGCTCTCGGACCAGCCGAGTCGATCAAGTTCATCAAAGCCACCATGGACGGACTCGGCCATGACGAGTGAATCGAGGCGAGAGATGAACAAGACCCACGGCCCAGACCTGTCACACGCCACCTGGCAAAAGAGCAGCTACAGCCAGGGCCAGGGCAACAACTGCGTCGAGATCGCCAAGGCCGCGACGCTCGTCGCAGTGCGCGACTCCAAGGTTCCCGACAACGCTCCCCTACTCCTGACCCAAGGGCAGTGGAACGACTTCCTCGCTGCGATCAAGTCACCATGACCCCCTCGACCTCTGCCGTGAACTGCGCAGTCCCTTCAGGCCGAGTCGGACGAGAACGGCCACTTCGGCGGGTCTCGTTGATCCGATAGGTCGCTGCCTGGCGGGGCTTCGTACCGTGCAGTGACGTTTGGGGCTTCAGCACTGGACAGCGGCCTTCAGGCGGAGCCAAAATGCCCGTATAGGGATTTCATGGCATGATCAGACCACGCGGCCCACTTGCTCACTCTGATGCGCTACCGTCGCACGTGTGTTCGGAGTGAGGATCCAAGGCATCGACGACCAACTTCACAGCCGTCGGCAGGGATTCATGCTCCCACAGCCGCACGACATGCCAACCAGCAGCTGTCAGGGCCTCATCTGCTTGCCGGTCACGCTCCATGTTCCTGCGCAGCTTAGGCGCCCAGTACCACTCGTTCACGCTCGGTTGGCGTCCGTGCTCGGGGCAGACATGCCAGAAGCATCCGTCTACGAAGACAGCGATCTTCCGAGCCGTGAAGACGATGTCGGGCCGAACCTTCACACCACCGAGGTCCAACCGGAAGTCCTTGCGGTAGCGGTAGCCCAGAGCATGCAGCGCCCGGCGAAGAGCTACCTCCGGCTTGGTGTCCGCACGCCGGTTCGCCTGCATATTCCTCGAACGGCCCTCGTTCAGCGGAGCTGGATACACGCCCGACGCATGTGCTCGCAACCGGGCTTGACGCCGCCCGATCTCCGTCACAGACTCACCAGACACATCACTGTCCACCGTCATCTTCCCGACGATACCGCTATAGGCAAGCACACGCCGTGCCCAGATCCCAGAAGGAGTGCCCCACATGGCTCTTGAAGTCATCGAGATCTGTGCCGGTGCCGGCGGCCAAGTACTAGGTCTGCATTTGGCCGGCTTCACTCATCGGCTCGCATTCGAGCTAGATACACACGCATGCAACACCTTGCGCGCCAACGCCAAGGAAGGCAGGATCACCGTTACCGATCCTCGTCAAGCCGAGGACGGCACGTGGGTTATTCAGGGCGACGTGGCAGATCCCCGGCACTGGAAGCCGCAAGACTACCAAGGAGTAGATCTTTTGGCGGGAGGGGTTCCCTGCCCCCCATTCACTATTGCTGGAAAGCAGCTGGGAGCAACCGACGAACGCGACCTGTTCGCTTGGGCTGTCGAGCAAGTTGAAATAATTCAGCCACGAGCGTTGCTGCTGGAAAATGTCCGAGGAATGAGCCTGCCGCGATTTGCCGCCTACCGGCAGCATGTACTTGACAAGTTGCGCGACTTCGGATACATGGCAGATTGGCGCATTCTGAACGCCTGCGACTTCGGAGTTCCACAGCTCCGTCCCCGTTTTGTTCTCATAGCTATGAAGCCTGACGATTTCGCCTACTTCCACTGGCCCGAGAAGTCAGAAAAACCAGCACCGACCGTGGGTGAGACTCTACTAGACCTCATGCAGGAAAACGGCTGGGAGGGCGCCGAAGAATGGGCGGCCAAAGCGAATGACATCGCACCCACGATTGTGGGCGGATCAAAGAAGCACGGCGGCGCGGATCTTGGACCCAGCCGAGCAAAGCAAGCGTGGGCGGAGCTAGGCGTGGATGCGCTTGGCGTGCATGATCACGCACCCCCATACCCCCCGAAGAGGCCTATGACTGCGCTAGGTCCAAAGCTCACCTGCGAGATGGTTGCCCGCCTGCAGGGATGGGACGACGGCGAGTTTAAATGGACGTTCACCGGCGCAAAGACCTCGAGATACCGTCAGATCGGCAACGCTTTCCCTCCTCCGGTTGCCAAAGCTCTGGGTGTAGCCATCGCCAACGCACTAAATCGTGTTACTGTCCCTCACGATGTCGACCGGACCCGGGAACATGACCCCGTCTATCGCGCGCTTCGCGACACCGGCGAACTCATGACGGCACTCCAGATTGCTCAGCACGTTGCGCAGCACATTGGGCTGGAAATCGATGATCCGGAGATTGATCGACGAATCAGTCTGCTCAGCCGCGATTTCGAGGTTCTCAAGGAAGAAAAGAGCGCCGGGCTTGCCTACAAGCTTGGCGAATTCAAGGCGTTCACCGGACAGTCCGACCATTCACGGCACGCATATCTGCAAACGCACGTTTCCAAGGTTAGCTAACAGCAAGGAATATGTGGCCGATGCAACGGAGACATAGCCTTCTCACCCCTTAGGCGCGAGCCTGTACACGCAAGCACGAGTGCGGTTTGCTGGTGTCGCACCCGCATAGGATGCGACACCAGCGATGAGGGCTATCGGACTGTCGCAGCATCGATGTGTCGAAGCAGTGCCTGGATGTCACCTATATCCATTCCTCCAGCAACAGTCGGCTCCTCCTGCAAATCAGCCAACTGTCGAACCTCCGGGTCGTCTAGAATTCGTCCCATAAATTCGAGCTTCTGTTCGAGCCGGAGAGCAACCACCTCATCTATGGTACTCCGGGCGGCAAGAATGGTCACTCGTGTCTCCGCATCAGGAGACAAGCCCAGGCGATGGATGCGATCAAGACTTTGCAGAAAGCGCCCAGCCATGAAGTCGCGGTCTACATAAATAGCATCATGGCAGACTTGATGCAGGCTGATACCCTCGCCAAGTGTGGCCGGATTTGATATCAGCACCATGCAGCCCGGATCTTCTCTGAACCTCCGGAGCTGATCCTCGCGATCAGCCGTACCCCCGTGCACGGCCGCCGGATTATATGGATTTAGCATATGCTGGAGAGTGGTAACACTTCTAACAAAGGTCGACCAGACCAGCGTCTTGCGTCCCGCCGACGCATTCTCCGCAATGATAGCGAGCACTTCTTTATACTTTGGGGAGAATTCGTAACTAGGCAGGCTCCGGAGCAGATCATAAAGCGAGTCACCAGGTTGAGCCTCAAGCGGTGGCACTTGGTAGATGAGCGGCTCATGGCGCGTGGACCCCTCCACGAGGAGGGCAGGAGTGGTGGCCGCCATCAGCAACCGCAGCAGAGCACGACCGAGGACGTCAAAGTCATCTCTGGAGGCCTCAGCACGAGCCGAGTATGTCCCAACCAGCGCGTTATAGATCTCCTGATGCAGGGGAGGGAGATCAACGTAGCGAATCTTTGGCTCAAAAGGAGGAAGGCCCAACTCCTGCTTAGTCGTCCGTGTGAATAGTGGGCGTAGGACCAAACTCGCGTATGCGAGGTCTCCACCGCGAACCGCCTCGGTCACCACCCGACGGCCATGGCCTGGCCAAACAAAGGAAAGCAAGCTTTCCAAATCGCGTGCGCCGTTAGGAGCGGGAGTACCGGTCAAGATGAGCCGTCGTTTGGCGATAGGACCCAATGCGAGACATGCCGAACCATAGGCGCCTCGCGCCCCTAGCTTCATCCGGTGCGCCTCATCGAGCAGGATCATCGCAGGGGCTGCACGCAGCCACGAGGCCAAACTCGCTAGCGACTTATCCAACCGCTCGTAATTGACGATCAGCACCTCAGCGCTTGGATCGGGAGTCTTCTCCATAACCGTCACCCGGAGCGGCCGCTCAAAGCAGATGACGCTTTCGTTTTGCCAGGACTCGTAGGCCGACTTTGGGCTAACTACCAACAAGCGCCGAACTTCGCCGCGCTTTCGCAGCACTGCATAAACTGCCAGAGCCACCCGCGTCTTCCCTGCACCAGGCACACTAAAGTTCGCACCGTGCCGCAATGACAGCAGACGTGTGATATCGCGTCGCTGGAATGGCGTAAGATCGGCCTTCCAGTCTGGCCCAAGATAGTCGAGCACATTACTCTCTGCTATCTTGTACTCGCCCTCGACGGCATCATCATTGATGCGCCGCTCGGCTGCTTCTGCATCATCAAGGACGCTGTTGACTAGTTCTACGAGCTCGCCTTCCCAGTCGACACTATCCGGAGCAGGCCATGTAGCCAGCTCGCTGATGCCCACAAGGAAGTCCTCTAGTTCTATCTCCGCTGTCAGCGGCCCGCGCTGGCTGCCGACCGCTAGACGAGCAGCCATCTTCGCCAGGTCAGACTGACATTCCGGTACCGTACGCAGGACGACCTTCGTCCGTGTGATGTCGAATCCGATCGTCAGCGAGGGGCGGCCAAGTTGGCTCACTACGCCTCCACACCCGTCATCTCGGCCAGCCAGGCCACTCCGTCACCTCTTACTTGGATACTGCGGACTGACTCAACGGCCAGCTTCCCCAGTACAGCCCGCAACCGTACAACTGCCTCCTCATACGCCTCCTGATCAAGACTGTTAGATGCCCGAGCCATCACAAGATCCGTGATGCATTGTTCAATGTCGTCACAGGCGTCGTTGATTCGGTCAGGAGCCGCCTGCCGACGCTTACGGAGCCGCGCATCCTTGCCGGCAGTGCTCATGGCCTGATTAAAGGATTCCTTGGCTTCCGTGATCTTCTGTGACGCCTCGCTCAGCAATGACGCGTCTACGCGATCCCCTGCCGTTACGACTGCCTTGGCTCTTAGTAGTAGATCGGTGAGCGCTCTTGCCTCGGCTACTTCCGCGCCTACCGACTTGATCGTCCGGTTCAGCCCTGGGATAACCGAAACTGTTGGCGCGTCCGTTACCGCTACCTTGAGCGTCTCTGGCAGTCGGCGCTCTAGATACCTGGCCCTGAAGTCTGGCTCAACAAGCCGGACATCAGTCTTGGAGAAATCCAGAACAATCGCCGCCAAGCGACTCTCCTTGAGGAGATCAGCTTTGTCCCTATTCACCGCAGCTTCGCCTACATAGCGCCTGTGCAGCTCCCGGAGCTTCTCCTGATGATTCTCGAAATCCATAAGCCGGAGCTGCAGACTACTCTCCCTACTTCGGTCAATGAGGTCTCGCAGCACACCGAGAATCCATATGTCCTGCTCGCACGTAGCAACCCTTATCCTGAAGTCCCGGGCGATCTCCTGGACCGGACGGCCGAGCGTAAGCTGTTCATCAATGGCCAGCAGGCGATTGATGTATGAGTACTCACGCCGGTGATCTTTTCTTAGCTGCAGGGACAGCTCTACGGCGCTTACGTCTGCCCACGTGCACGACTCGGGCAAGACACCCACTCTGATGTGGGCGAACCCGATCTCCTTGAGACCGGCACAGCGGGTGTTGCCGTTCACAAGGACGCCCTCGCGCGTTATAAGTCCAGGCTCATTCTGCCGGAACTCGCGCAAGCTCTCCTTTAGCACATCGAAGTCAGGATCACGCTTTGCCGGATCAGCCGGGTCCGACTTGAGCAGATATTCGAGATAATCTTGGCTGTTTATGCTCCACGGATCCCTATCCAGCTCTGCGTCCCGCAATGGGTCGAAGCTGCGCTGAGCACGGATTCTATGCGTCCCTGGATTGTAATAGAGCTGAGCAACCGGCATATCGATAACTTCGACATGCAGCGGCTGACCTCGGAACTCTACTGTGAGAGTTTCCCGTACCCCCCCACCTTGCTGCGCCTCCTTAAGGCGCTGCTCGATGAGCACGCGGCTTTCTTCAGCTCGCGGTGGGGTCCCGAACGAGGTTGACATATCGATCTCCGATCACATGTGGGCTTCGAGCCGGCGCTGCGGAGATGCGTATCTGCCGCAGCGCCACCACCCTTCTACACCAGCGCTAGCTCAGTGCTCCCCGGAGCTCAGCTCTCGCCTCCGCCGGCAGAGTACGGTACGCAGCCCAGAGGCTTTCCAGCTCGCTGAACTCCCGCCTGTCCGCGGTGACCCAGCCTCCCAGAATCTGACGCTCGAATGCCGACAGCCGACGGATGCGAGACAGGAGCCCCGCAAGGTCCACCGTGACGTCCCGCCCACCGACGCGGCAACGATTGCACTCGATGACGAGTTGCACCTTGGTTACCCCCGCCTGGTTGATCTCGCGCCTCGCGACGTCGAGTTGAGCCGTCTCGTAGCTACCGTCGTACGTCTGTCCGCCGGCGATGCCACACGAACGGCACATGTGACCGTCCCGCGCCAGCAGCTCACGGCGTTGCACCGCCGTGAGCGAAGTCGACGACTTCTTCGTTGCTCTGCCGGGCAGCCACACCGGTTCCCCTATGGCGGTGAATCGCTGCTCGTTCGCCTCGAGCGTGAGGTCCTCCCGGTTCGTGTCGATCTTCCAGTCGAAGTCTCGAAGGTCTCGCATCCGACGATCGATCTGCGCGACTCCGGGAAAGGCGTCACGCAACTGCTCCTTGGTGAAGCTGTTGCCCTCTCCGATCACCTGGACCAGCCAAAGGGCGGCGCGCTTCATCGTTCCCAGACGCTCGTCTTCCCAAGACGGTAGCTGTTGCATGTACCGGCTCCTCTCTGCATGGCTCTGCGACGGCCCCCCACTTGCCCAGGCCGATCCGATGCAGCCCGCATCGGCAGCCCCGAGAGCCGTTCCTATTCCACTCTGAGGACCTTCATCGGGGAAGCGGTTTTGTATGTTCGCAGCAGAATTGTCAATACCGAACCCTTCGTAGATCGTGATCTGATACGCCAGACTTGCAAGTGACCATCACTCACGCTCCCTATGTACGAGGAGTCGGAGTTGCCCCCACGCGGACAGGTATCTCACAACTTCCATCGCGGAAGCTCAACGGCGCAGCGTGAACTCGCGGCAATGCTGCGCGAGCTGCGAGAATTGCTTGCCGACACGACTCAAAGTGCTCTCGCCAAGGAGCTATACCTAGGTGGAGCTTCCTCCCTCTCCGGGTACCTCCATGCACGTTCTCTGCCAACTCCCGAGTGCTTGAAGCGCTTCTACGAGCTGGCGCAGATCGCCGCGAGCCAGGCGGGCCGCGACATGCCGTTCAGCATGGAGAGCTTGGAGTCCGCGTACACAGCAGCCAAGGGCAGGAGGCTCTGCCGTCACTGCCCTGCTCTCCTGTCTCCAAAGCCTGCGGCTCCTGCCACTGAAACTCCAGCTTCCACCTGCGAGCCGGCTGTCGAGGCTGTCCGTCAGTCCTCTCCGGCTCCCAACGTCCCTAGTCCTCCTGGCGCTACTGCCGACTCTGCCGCATCCATGCACACGTTGCCGGTCCCCACTAGCGAGGGGGACCGGCAACCGGAGTCAGCAGTTGAATCGGCTGTCGCCGCCGAAATCGTTCTTCACTTCGAAGACGGGAGAGCCGACGATGCCCGCGTCGCGTTGCTCCATGCCGGCAGGGATCTACCAGCCGCCGATATCCCTCCCGTTGTCGACACCTTTCATGCGGCTGGGCTGAACGTCGCCGCAGACACCTTCCTGCACTACGTCGGACTGCGACCGGCAGATAGGATCCTCAAAGCACTTCGCGTCTTGATGGATGCAGAGCGCTACGAGGATGTGAAGACGATTCTTCAGTCGGCAGCCCCTGTCTGACACCCGCGCCGTTCGACTCCGCGCCTGGGTACCGTGGATGCGGTGAGCCAGGCCTATCTGCCGCCCACTGCCTGGTATGCCAGCCTGCCGACAGTTCACATTTCGGCGTGCATGCTGCTCACTGACAACGCTGATCGCGTTTTGCTGGTCAAGCCCAATTGCCGCAGCTACTGGGCGGTGCCCGGCGGGATGGTGGAGGACGGTGAGCCGCCCCAGGTGTGCGCTGCGCACGAGGTGGGCGAGGAACTGGGCCTGGAGGTACGGTCCGGCGCGTCGTTTGTGGTCGACTGGGTGTCGGCGATGGGCGATCGGCGGCGGCCGATGATGAACCCTCATCTTCGATGGCGGCACTGTCGCTGATCCTGCCCGGATCCGGCTGCAGGCCGACGAGCTCGACGCCGCCCGGTTCTGGTCGTGGGAGGAGGCGGCCACCAAGCTGCCTGCTGTGACCGCCGTTCGCATCCCGGCGGCCCGTACCGCTCGAAAGAACCAGGAGACGATCTTCCTGCCGGCCGAGCGCGACGGGTCGATGAGGGCCGCAGGCAGGCCGTCGCGGAAGACGACGTTGCCGGGGCAGTGGTCGCGGTGGCCCACCACCAGCGGCTCGCCGTCCGGGGTTGAGTCGCCGGCCCGCATTCCGGGGATCTCGCCCCACGCGGCGTCCTCGGGCGGGACCCAGGCCTCGGCGTCGTGCAGCCGCCGGATGAGCTGTGCCAGTGCGACCAGCACATCGTCCCTCGCCGTCTCCGGTGGGAGCGGGTCACGGGGGACGTCACCAGGGACGAAGGACAACACCTCGCGGCCCTGCTCGTCGAACCCGAGCGGGACCGGCGCCCCGGAGAAGCCCCAGGTGTGCCAGGTACGCCTGGATTGTCAGCGTGAAGGGCCGGACCGGGCGGCGCACGGTCTCCCCGACCCGCACGATGCCTTGGGTAACGCCATCACCGACCAGCGGTTCCTCCTCGGACTGGTCGAGGCCACGACTCGGATGGGTCACAGGGTCTCCAGGAGTGTTGGTTCCACGGCATCCGGTTCGATGGACGGATCATGCTCTGGCGATCGGCTCGCCGCATCAGTCACCCATGTCTGTGCTGCCGTATGCGGATGCGCGGAAAAGGAAGGACGCCCAGGAGCGGTATGGCCGCCAGGCGTCGGCCACCTTGCGGTACGCGGCCGGGGACGCGTCCTCTGGCAGGCCGTAGGCCTCGCGCAGGATCGCGAACAGGCGCGGTTCGTCGCCCGGGAACGCGTCCGGCGCGCCCGCGCCGCGGATCAGGATCAACCCGGCGGAGAACGGCCCCACGCCCGGCAGGGCGCGCAGCTCGGCCAGGGCCTCCTGCTGGGCGAGCCCGCGCAGGTGCTCGGTGGTGAGCGTCCCGTCGAGTGCGGCGCGGGCCAGGCCGCGCAGCCACTCTTCCTTCTGTGCCGGCAGGCCGAGCCCACCGGCGTCCAGCAGCGTCACGGGCGGCGGGAAGGCGGCGTACGAGCGCCCGTCCACGTCAACTCGCGCGCCGTACCGCTCGGCGATGCGCTGCTTGAGCCGGGCGGCGATCAGCATGGACGAGCGCTGCACGATGACGGCCCAGCACGCCGCCTCCCATGGGGTCCAGAAGCACACCGGCCGCAGTCCTGGGCTGCGCCGCTGAAGCTCGCCGAGCACCGGATCGGCCTCGCCGACCTTGGCGAAGCCGCCGCCGTCCACGTCGAGGGAGAGGATGCGCGCGATCTCCCCTCGAATGGCGGGACCGGCGGGGCGTGTCGTGGCGACGGCGACCCCGCCCGGCGCGGCTGTCACGGTCACGCCGATCGGCAGCCAGTCGGACTCCGCGCAGTAGGCGAACCGCAGCGCCCGCCCGTCGGACGGCAACGCACTGGTGGCCGGCCAGCCCTCGACGAACCGCAGCGCGGAGCCGAAGTCGAACGGCCCCTTCGAGGTGATCGTGAATCGGTGTGTGGCCATGAGGCGTAGGTTACGCATCCGCACCGACAGCCGAAGCCTGCGAGCAGAGGATGCGCGTCCGCCGTACCGAGCCAGGGCGAACAGTGCGGGATGGCGAGGAGCAGGACACCGCGAGGAGGCCGAGAAGGAGGTGCTTCCTCCTCGAAACGCGGCTCGTCGTCGGGGGTCGTAGGGCCTGGAGTCCCATGACGGGACGAGGAACGCGCCGGGTGGCGTCCTCCGGTCCGACGAGTCGGCCGCGGCCTACGACGGCGGCGCGGGGAAGTCCGGCCGGAGACTACTCCCCGCCGTCATCGCCGTCGTCGTTGCCTGCATCGGCATTGGTCCTGACAGGCGTTCTGCGGGGGAAGCTCAAGGTGAGCAATCCGCTGGTTTTCTGCATATCTTTCGATACAGCCGCTACCGTCCCGGTGCCCCGGATCTGGTCGCGTATTTGGCGGATGCTGCGGGCCAGCCCCAGTTCGTTGTTCAGCCCTGCTGCGTCTACGAGGTCCCGCAGGAGCAGCGACTGCTCATCCGTAGGGACCTCTGCGCTGTTGACGGCCCGGAGCCAGTCGATCAGCATGTTGCGCGGGGCGGCGTCCGGATAGTGACGTTGCTCATGTTCTGGGCGAAAGCCGGGACTGTAGAACAGCAGGCCACGTTCGATCATTGCCTCCCGGTGCAGGAGGAACGCTCGGTCGCCGCGCAGCCGAAGCCACTCATGCAGGAGTATCGGCCCGCTCGGGGATGCTGTCCGGGCCGGGCCCGCGGCCATGTGGCCTTCATGAGCCGAGAGACGGCCCAGCTCTGCGAGAAGGTCATCGGCCCAGCCAAGGCCGGTGGGAGTGAGGTCCAGCACGTGGATCTCGGCAGTGGTGAAGAAGCACTTGATCCCCAAGAAGTCGATCATCCAATGAGGGACGAGCCGGAGTCTGCGACGCAACGCCAGTTCGCCGAGTTCCGCAGCCGCGCAACCGACCACGCCCCGGTCGTGGTCATGGACATTCCCCTGCCGGCTGTGAGACAGGAGGAGGAACTCCTCCGGCAGGGACATCCGCGGGGCGGATACGGCCACCGTCCTGTGCGACGGTGGCGTCTCATGCCTGTCGGTCCGCGTCCCGGCATCGTTATCGAAGTTCCAGAAACCGCGCAGCGGGCGCCAGCAGTACCATCCGAACCATCCGGCCACCAGGAAACGAAAAGCGGCTCCCGGAACGTTGCCCTGGAAGAGCGAACTCATCCCGGTAAAAAATGCGATCAGTATCGTTGGAATTAGGATGCAAAGGACGAGCACGACCATGACGCGAGCCATGACGACCAGGGCGCTCTTGGTGGCCTTCCCCGCCTCCTGCATGACATCGAGATAGTCCGGTCGCACAGCGGGCGGGGGCGTGCCGGTGTCGAGCGGCTTCTGGCCCGGAGAGACGACAAGGGAGGAAAGGGCATCAGGCTGGCCCGGTGACCTCGGCGAATCCGTCGGTGCCAGAGGCATGTCGGGCCCAGTGGGCGGAAGTGACTGCGGAGCGGTCCGCGAGGGCTTGATCCTGCCCGCGAAAGCCGCGAGAGCCTTCCAGACGAGTACCGCCGCCGCGAACCACGACCCGAGCCATGTGATCAGTGCGTTCGCGCTCGGTTCCCAGGCTATCCAGACGACGATCCCGGCCAGCGCGAGGAGAACAAGACCCAGGGAGATCCGGAATTTCCGCATATCCACCTCTCGCGCCATCAGGAACCTCAGCGGTGACGAGTAGAGGCTGCCCCCTGGCCGTGGAACTGCAACGACAGGCGTCCGGCCCCACTTCGATTCTGCCGAACGACAGCGCGGTGAGGGTTCAGCGAACGCTTCGCATCTCCGGACGGTGAGCCGACGATCGCGGCACGCCGCAGGTACCCCTGCGGAGGGTGCCACGCCCAAGCTCGGCGCGAAGCTCCTGCGCCGAGCGCCATCAGCACTGGCTCGCTGTCCAGGGGGTTCTCGCCGTCGAACAGGGTTGCCCGCACCGGGTCCTCCAATCCGAGCGGGGCCAGCATCATGCTGCCCGTCCGGCCGACCCGACGGCAGGCGAATCGACGACTCGATTTGGTAACCATGCGACTACGCCACGTGACAGTGAGGGAAGCTCGGCGGGAGAACCGCGTAGGCCCCCGAGTGTGGAGTGGTGTATGGAGCGAACTGTCCTGGCCGTTGTCGCGGAGCGGTTTGATGCTGATACGGCGCTTGCTGAGCAGCTTCGGCGGGTGTGCGGGGCGATGGGCGAGCTGGGGTTTCAGGTGCGATGGACTCATCGGGCCGAGGACGCGCTGGCGGTGGTCGGGTCGGACGCGTCGCTGACGGCGGTGCTGGCGGCGTGGGACGCGCCGGGGGCCGAGGAGTTCCTCGGAGCGGTCGCCAAGCGGTTCCGGGGGCTGCCGGTCTTCCTCATGACGGCGGAGCAGGAGCTTCCGCTGTGGGTGTACGAGGTGATCCACGGCTACGTCTTCCCGCTGGAGGACACTCCGCGCTTCATCGCCGGGCGCATCGCCCACGCGGCCGACCAGTACGCCGAGAAGATCCTGCCGCCGTTCTTCGGCGCGCTGCGCCGCCTGGAGGACAACCATCGCTACTCCTGGCACACTCCCGCGCACGCCGGTGGCGTGGCGTTCCTGAAGTCACCGGTCGGGCGGGCGTTCTTCGACTTCTATGGTGAGCGGCTGCTGCGCACCGACCTGTCCATATCGGTCACCGAGCTGGGCTCGCCCCTGGAGCACACCGGCCCGATCGGAGACGCCGAGCGCAACGCCGCCCGCGTGTTCGGCGCCGACCGCACGTTCTTCGTGGTCAACGGCAACTCCACCGCGAACCGCATCGTGGGGCACCACGCGATCGCCCACGACGATACGGTGCTGGTCGACCGCAACTGTCACAAGTCGATCCAGCACGCGCTCACCATCAGCGGCGCCCGTCCGGTCTATCTGGTGCCCGAGCGCAACGGGCTCGGGCTGGCCGGGCCGATCCCGCCGGCCGCCCTGGAAGCGGAGGCGGTACGCGAGCGCCTGGCCGACCACCCTCTCGCCATCGGAGAGCCCGCCTATGCGGTGATCACCAATTCCACCTATGACGGGCTGTGCTACGACACGGTGCGGGTCGGCGAGCTGCTGAGCGGCAGCGTCCCCCGGCTGCACTTCGACGAGGCGTGGTTCGCCTACGGCCGGTTCCATCCGCTCTACGCCCGCCGGTACGGCATGGCGGTGGACGAGCGGACGCTGCCGGGCCCGGACCGTCCGACGGTGTTCGCCACCCAGTCCACCCACAAGCTTCTGGCGGCGCTCTCACAGTCGGCGATGCTGCACGTCCGCCCCGCCGAACGGGCGCCGGTGGACTACGACCGGTTCAACGAGACCTACCTTATGCACGCCTCCACCTCGCCGCTCTACCCGATGATCGCCTCGCTGGACGTGGCGGCGGCCATGATGGACGGCCCGTCCGGGCGGTTCCTGACCGAGGAGGCGATCGTCGAGGCGGTCCGCTTCCGGCAGGCGATGGTGCGGCTTGCGGCCCGCGTCCGCGACGACGGCCGGCGGCCGGAGTGGTTCTTCGGCGTCTGGCAGCCCCCGTCGGTCACCGACCCGCGCACCGGTCAGACCGTCCCGTTCGCCCAGGCTGACCCGGCCCTGCTGTGCGCCGAGCCCGCGTGCTGGACGCTGGAGCCCGGTGCCGCCTGGCACGGGTTCGACGGGCTCGCCGAGGGTTACTGCTTCCTGGACCCGGTGAAGGTGACGATCACCTGCCCAGGCGCGGACGCCACCGGCGGCACCCTCGAGTGGGGCATTCCGGCCCGCATCGTGGCCGCCTACCTGGAGCGGCGCGGCATCGTGGTCGAGAAGACCGGCGACCACACCTTGCTGGTGCTGTTCTCGATGGGCATCACCAAGGGCAAGTGGGGCACTCTGCTCGACGCGCTCACCGACTTCAAGAACGCCTACGACGACGACCTGCCCCTCGCCGAGGTGCTGCCCGGCTTCGGCCCGCCCGCGACCTCGCTGCGGCGGTTCTGCGCTCAAGCCCACGACAAGCTGCGCGACTCCGGGGTCGGCAAGCTGCTCGACCAGGTCTTCACCGCCCTTCCCGAGCCGGTCCTGACCCCGGCCGACTGCTACCAGGCGCTGATCCGATCGCGCACCGAACGCGTCCCGCTTGTCGACCTGCCGGACCGGATCGCCGCCGCCACGGTCGTGGTCACGCCGCCCGGGATCCCGATGCTGATGCCAGGCGAGGCGACCGGGCCCGCCGACGGTCCCCTGATGACGTACTTGCGAGCGCTGGAGGACTTCGACCGGGCGTTCCCCGACCTTGCCACCGACATTCACGGGGCCCATCGCGACCACACCGGCCGCTACTGGATAGAGGTCATATCGGACTGATGGTGCACGCCCCTTGCGGCCCGCCCGCCCGTGCGCTCCGGGAAGACGCCGGGCGATCCGAGCGCCGAGGGCGGGCACGGCGCGCGGCCATGGCGATCGCTGTGCCCGGTCACGGGCTGGGGACGGTGATCTCGCCATCGGCGATCTGGCGTTCTATCTCGTCCAGGCGGGCCGCGATGTCGTCGATGTGGTGGCCGGTCGTGGTGTAGGCGAAGCCGTGGGTCTTGAGGCCGTAGACGGTGCGGCCGGGTTTGGTGGAGCCGGTGGAGAAGTCTTTGAGGTAGTCGAAGACGACCATGTCGACGCGCTTGATGATCGAGGTGAGGACGACATCGCGCATCGTGTCGTCCGCGGTGTGGGCCTCGTCACCCTCGGCGCCGATGACGTGCCCGCCGGCCGCCTCGGCGGCTCGCATGACCCCGAGGTTGGAGTCGCCCGCCGCCTGGAAGAGCACGTCAGCATGCGCGCGGAACAGGCCGGCCGCGACGGTCTCGCCCTGGTCGGGGTCGTTGTAGCCGCCGAAGTCCGGGTAGCGGGTCACGTACTTCACGTCTATTTCGATGTCCGGTTTGACCGACCGGGCGCCCGCGACGAAGCCTGCGGCGGCCCGTTCGATCGGCCCCCCGTCATTGACCGCTCCGACGAAGCCCACGTGCTTGTTCTTCGACTTCAGGGCCGCCGTCACGCCCGCGAGGAAGCCGCCTTCCTGCTCGGCGAAGACCAGGTTGGAGATGTTGCCCCCCTTCGCCTCCTCGCTGTCGACGATCGCGAACGTGGTGTCAGGGAACTCGGTCGCGACGGCTCTGATCACCTCGGAGTAGGCGTAGCCGATCGCGATGATCGGATTGTGCCCGCTCTTGGCGAGTCCTCTCAGTCGCTGCGCCTTCTGCTCCTCCGTCTCACCGGCCTTCGCCGCCAGTTCCTTGACCTCGCCCGCGCCGAGTTCCCGCTTGGCGCGTTCGATGCCCTGGACGGCCGAGTCGTTGAACCACATGTCACCCCGGCCGCCGATGTCCAGGGCGATGCCGACCTTGTCCAGCTTGCCGGCGACGGCGGCGATGGCGGAGGAGGAGGCGGTGGCCCGGCGGGAGGTAGCGGGAGTGGTGGAGAGGCCGGCGGAGTCGACGGGGTGATCGCCGGGCGATGTCCACAGCCAGATGCCGGCCGTGACCGCGAGGGCGAGCAGCACACTCAGCAAGGGGACCATCGCGCGCGGCCTGACGCGGCGGGAGCGTCTGGCCCGGCGTCGACCGACCCTGGTCCCCGCCGTGGCTACCGTCGCCTGCGACGAAGGCGGCGAAACCGGTGATGCGGCGGCGGTGGAGGGCGAGACGCCGGCTGTGACGCCCGGCGGCGGAGGCGCGTCGTGGCCCACCAACTGAAGCATGATCTCGGCCGCCGTGGGCCTGGCCTGCGGGTCCTTGGCGAGGCATCGGCCGAGGAGCGGACGCAGCGACTCGGGCAGCTCGGTGAGGTCGGGTTCGGCGGTGAGGACGGCGTGCAGGACGGCCGGCACGCTCGTGCCGCCGAAGGCGCGGCGGCCGGTGGCCGCGAAGACCATGGTCACCGCCCAGGCGAACACGTCGGCCGGGGGGCCGACCTGCTCGCCGGCGATCTGCTCCGGCGCCATGTACGCCGGGGTGCCTGCGACGCCGCTGGCGGTGACCGTGACCGAGTCCAGGGCGCGGGCGATGCCGAAGTCGATGACGCGCGGCCCGTCGGGGCCGAGCAGCACGTTGCTCGGCTTGAAGTCGCGGTGCACGACCCCCGCCTGATGGATCGCGGCCAGCGCGCCGGCCGTGCCCAGCGCCAGCCGTACCAGCTCGTCGCCGGTGAGCGGTCCACGTTGCCGGAGCCGCTGCTCCAGTGAGACGCCCTCGACGTACTCGCTGACGATGTAGAGCTGGTGGTTCGCCGTGCCGACCTCGATGACGCGGGCGGTGGAGAAGGTCGCCACGCGCCGCGCGGTGGCGACCTCGCGCAGGAACATGCGCTCGGCGTTCTCGTCCATCGCCTGGTGCGCGTGCAGCGCCTTGATGGCGACCCGGTCCCCCGCAGGCGACTCGGCCAGGTACACCGTTCCCTGCCCGCCGTGACCGATGCGGCCGAGCACTCTGTAGTCACCGAAATGGCTCGGCTCACCAGAGCGTAACGGGAGAAGGTCGGACATCTACGCCTCCAGCGTGTCGGTCCGACGATAGGGGATCGCGCGATTCCCGCGCGGGGAATCGCCTACGCGCCGGGAGTTCAGCGCGAGCGGCTTCATCGGTGCTCAGGAGCGGCCTTCGGGCACGATGAAACCGGCCGCGAGTGGCTCTTCGCCATCGGCGAGTGCAAATGGCACGACGTCATGGGCCTGGGACACCTGCGCCGGCTCGAACAGGTACGCGACCTGCTCCGCGCCCGCGAAGGGATCGACGCCGAGCGCACCCGACTGCTCCTGTTCAGCGGCACCGGCTTCAGCGACGACCTCCATGCCGTGGCCCGGCACGACCCCGCCATCCAACTTGTCGACATGAGCCGCCTCTACACCGGCGCATGAACGCGCACGAGGCGACCACGACCACTCGTAGCGGAATCGAGGACCGAGGATCGAGGTGAGTGGCGAGGTCAGCGCTTGATGGCTCGTAGGAGGACGAATTTGGGGTCGCTGGCGGCGACTTCGCAGTTGCCGAACAGGCGGCGGAGTTTCGCGTGGTAGCCGAGATGGCGGTTGCCGACCACCCACAGCTCGCCGCCGCGGCGCAGTGCGGCGCGTGAGCCGTTGAACATGCGCCAGGCCGTCTCGTCGGTGGTGGCGCGGTGGGCGTGGAACGGCGGGTTGTTCAGCACCAGGTCGACCGTGCCCGCGGGCATGCCGGACATGCCGTCGGCCGCCAGGAACTCGGCGGCGGCGCCCGCGTCCGCGTTCGCGTGGAACGTGGCCTTCGCCGACGCCAGCGCTTGGTAGGACTCGTCGATGAACGTCACCCGCGCCTCGCTGTTGTCGAGTGCCGCGGCGAGTCCGATCACCCCGTTGCCGCAGCCCAGGTCCACGACGTGTTCGCGTCCGCGGCGCGGCGGCAGGTTCCGCAGGAGGAAACGGGTGCCGACGTCCAGACGGTCGGCGCAGAAGATGCCCGCGTGGTTGGTGACGGTCAGGCCCGAGACGGCTCCGGCGCCGGTGGGCAGCGCGTAGGTTCGCGGCCACGGGTCGGCGCCTCGCGGCAGCTCGGGGTCGGGCGAGCAGAGGATGAGCCGCGCCTTCTTCACCGCCAGCGACGTCCTGGTCGGTCCCATGATCCGTTCGAACAGCTTCAGCGTCGAGGTGTGGATCTCGGTGACCATGCCGGCGCCGATGACCACGGTGCCGGGGTGCACGTGGGGTGCGAGGCGGTGCAGCTGGTCCTCAAGGAGCGCGAGGCTCTTCGGCACTCGGATGAGCAGCGCGTCGATGCGGCCGGGAGGCGGGTCCTGAGTGGTGCAGAGCCGGACCGCGTCCGCCGCGACCCCGTTGCGCTGCAGGTTCGCCCGGGTCGCCTGCTGGGTGAGGAAGGAGTCGGTGATCTGCACGGGACGGTGCCCGGCGAGCGCGGTGACCAGAGCACCCCACCGGTCGCCCAGCACCACCACGGTGCCCGTCAGGTCCGTCGGTTCGCCGTCGATTCCTTCGAGTTGCCGCAGCAGATATTCGTCGGCGGCGTCCCAGGCGCGAAACGGGTCACGGGGATTCTCGGGGAAGCGGGTGAGGTCGAACTCACCTCTCGACGTCGTCAAACGGTTCATCGCCGCCAAGGCTAGCGACTCACGCCGCATGCCGGTCACACCCCCGCCTCCCCCGAGTCTTTCGTCCCGCCAACCACACCGCCAGCCGCGCCACCCGTCCGGGTGGCCGCGTCGCCCCTGGAACCGCCAGGAAACTCGAAGAAAGTTCTGGACGAGCGGGTTATGGAGCAGTTGCTCTGTTACTGTGGCGGGGTGGCTCGGCCTCGGATTCATGATCTTGATCGGTTGCTGGATGTCGCCGAGCGGCTGGTGGCCGATGGTGGGCCGGAGCGGCTCACGGTGCGGGGGCTCGCGGCCGCCTCCGGGGTGTCCAATGGTGCGATCTACCACGCGTTCGGGTCGCTGCCGGTGCTGCTCGGGCGGGTGTGGCTGAGGGCGGCGAGCGACTTCCTGGATCTGCAGGTGGAGCTGGTCGACGCCGCCCTGAGGGACGGGCGCGAGACGGCTGAGGCGGTGGTCGCGGCGGCGGGGGCGCCTGCGGTGTTCGCTGACAGGCGGCCCGCGGCGGCGCGGATGCTCATGGAGACGCGCCGAGATCGGCTGCTCGGCCCCCAGGTGCCGCAGGAGCCGGCCGAGGCGATGTTCGCGCTGGACAAGCGCCTGGTGGCGCTGCTCGTACGGCTGGCGCGCACGCTGTGGGGGCGGGGCGACGGGGCGAGCGTCGAGGTGATGACGCTGTGCGTGGTCGACCTTCCGACGGCCGTGTTCCGCAGGGCGCTGACCGCGCCGTCCCCGGACGGCCACGTCGTGATCGACGCCGACAGCCGAGAACGTCTGGAGGCCGCGGTCCGCGCGGTCCTCGCCCTTCCGCCGCCGGCCCCGCGCGGCGGGCGGTCCGTTACTTCTGGAGAGGATTGACCATGCCCGAGCTGCGTCAGGACGGCAGTGTTCTCGTGCTGGATCTCGGCGACGGGGAGAACCGCTTCTCGCCCGACTGGGTGAAGGGCGTTCACTCGCTGCTCGACACCGTCGTCGACCACCCTGAACCTGCCGCGCTGGTCACCACCGGGCGCGGCAAGTTCTTCTCCAACGGGCTCGACCTGGACTGGCTCGCCGGCCACGGCGACCAGCTCGTCCCCTACGTCGCGGACGTGCAGGATCTGCTGGCCAGGATGCTCACGCTGCCGGTCCCGACGATCGCCGCCGTCAACGGGCACGCGTTCGGCGCCGGGGCGATGCTCGCGCTGGCCCATGACTTCCGCATCATGCGGGCCGACCGCGGCTACTTCTGCTTTCCCGAGATCGACATCCCGCTTCCGTTCTCCGCCGGCATGGCGGCGCTCGTCCAGGGGAAGACGACCCCCGCCGCCGCGGTCGCGTCGATGACGACGGGGAAGCGCTTCGGCGGCGTGGAGGCCCGTGACCTCGGCCTGGTCGACGGGGTCGCCGACGAGGCCGAACTGGTCGTGGCCGCGGCCGAACGGGTCCGGTCGCTGGCGGGCAAGGACCGCGCCACCCTCGGTGCGATCAAGGCGACCATGTACGCGACCGTCGTGACCGCGCTCACCAAGCGTTGACGGCGCCGCCCGCGATCACTCAGGAGTGAGAGCGAGACCGGGAGCGGAAGCCGGAACGGAAGCGAGAGCGGGAACGAGAGCGGGGGCGGGAACGGGAGCGGGGGTGCCGGGTCCGTGCCGGGGTCAGGACAGGGCGGGGGTGCTGTAGGTGAGCAGGGTCGACTGACCGTCGTCCGGGACGGCGACCAGCTGCAGCGAGCCGCCGTTCGCCTGGAGCCAGGTCGGGTTGCGGGTGATCGAGTTCCCGGCCGCGCTGAGCGCGGTCACCGGCACGGTGTTGATCGCGGTGAGCGTGTCCAGGTCGAGCAGGGAGACCGCGCCGAGCTGGAACGACTGACCGTTGACGCCGAGGCTCGCGACGCCGGTGCAGACGGCCTTGCCCTCGGCGAGGTAGTCGCAGTCCTGGAAGTCGGTGAACTGCTCGGGGTTCTTCGCCGTCCGCTTCAGCTTGCCTTCCAGGTTCCAGGTGTAGAAGGTGCGCGAGCCCCAGCTCACGCCGACCAGGCGGTTGTTCTTCAGGTCGTGGACGACGCCGCCGATGTGGTCGTTCACCCGCATCACCTCGGTGGCGCGGAAGGAGGCGACATCGACCTTGTAGACGATCGCCTTGCTGTTCGGACGGTACTCGGCGACCGGAACCCACAGGTAGCGGCCGTCGAAGTCGATGCCGCCGGGGTGGTAGGCGTCGCCGTCCTTCAGCTTGAGGTCGCGCAGCAGGTTCCCCGCGAGGTCGAACTCGAACAGGTGCCCGACGCCCTCACCGGGGGTGCGGTCGTAGCCGCCGCAGGCGGGGTTGCAAGGGGTGGTCGCCTTGATGATCTCGACGGAGGACATGTAGTAGCGGTCGCCCAGCCGGAGCATGCCCTGCGGGTGGTAGGTGTCGAACTTCAGGTTCACCGGCGCGGCGCTCTGCGTCCAGGAGGTGCCGCGCGCCACCTTGGTCAGCAGCTGGGCGGTCGCGCTGTCACGCGAGGGACGTTCCCCAGGCTGCCCGTTGTCGGCGGCGGCGGCGAGAGCCGAGGTGCCGGCGAGGACGGCGACGACAACGGAGAGCGACAGCGCCAGCCGTCGCGGCATGCGTGGACGCATGATCCACCCTTTCTACATTCAACCCGTTAAGACGCCGGCAAGTACAGCAGCCACGAATGACTGCCTAACGACCCACAACTGAACACATGCATTCACATAGTTCATTTAGTGGCTATATGCGGCATGAAACGGGCGACAGCCCCTTCTTGGGTTCGCTTACCGGGCGTCGGTGGCGGGGACGTGGAGGGGGCGTTCGAAGAAGGTCTCCAGGGCGACGATGGTCTGGGTGCTGCTGACGCCGTCGACGTCGAAGATCTTGCGCAGGACGGCCTGGAGGTCCTGGGTGGTGGCGGCCCGCACCTTGAGGAGGATGGAGGCGGGGCCCGCGATGACGTGGGCCTCCTCGACCTCGGGGATGGCACTGAGGGCCTGACGGGTGTCGCCCATCCAGGTGCCGCCGTCGACCATGACATAGGCCAGCACGCCCCGGCCGACGGCGACCGGATCGACGTCCACGGTGGTGCGCCGGATGACGCCGCGCTCGCGCAGCTTGCGGACCCGCTCGTGCGCGGCCCCGCTCGACAGGCCCACGGCGGCGCCGAGCGCGGCGTAGGACTGGGTGGCGTCCTGCTGGAGGAGGCCGATCAGCGCCCGGTCTATGTCGTCCATGAGGGGAAGATATCAGCCATCGGGCGTCTCACCCTTGACAGTGTTCAGCGTCAGCGTCTCTATGGTGAACTTCATACTGGTAGTCATATGTTTGACGGGATACCGTTCGGTGGGGTTTGCTTGGGGTGTGACGGAGACCATTGCCACTGAGCTGGAGGAGCTGGACGAGCGGTTCGCCCTGGTCGGGGGTGACGAGCGAGTCGAGCGCATCTACCAGGGCTGCCGGTGGGCCGAGGGGCCGGTGTACGTGCCGGCGGGGCGCTACCTGCTGTGGAGCGACATCCCCAACGACCGCATGCTGCGGTGGGATGAGCTGACGGGCACCGTGGGGCCGTTCCGGTCGCCGGCCGGGTACACGAACGGGCACACGCTGGACGCCCAGGGCCGGCTCATCTCCTGCGAGCAGGGCAACCGCCGGGTGACCCGCACCGAGCACGACGGGTCGATCACCACGATCGCCGACTTCTGGCAGGGCAGGCGGTTCAACAGCCCCAACGACGTGGTGGTGAAGTCGGACAACTCGATCTGGTTCACCGATCCGTCCTACGGCATCACCAGCGACTACGAAGGCCACCGGGCCGAGAGCGAGATCGGGGCCGACCAGGTGTACCGCGCCGACCCGGTCACGGGCGAGGTGCGGATGGTGGCGGGCGACTTCGAACGGCCGAACGGGCTGGCGTTCTCGCTGGACGAGCGGCTGTTGTACGTCGTGGACACCCGGCGACGGCACCTGAGGCGGTTCGACGTGCACGACGACGGCACGCTGTCCGGCGGCGAGGTGATCGCCGAGTGCACGGCGGGCTCGTTCGACGGCATCCGGCTCGACGACACCGGTCGCATCTGGGCGGCCACCCACGAGGGAGTGCACTGCTTCGCGCCCGACGGCACGCTGATCGGCAAACTCCGGCTTCCGGAGAAGACGTCCAACCTGGTCTTCGGCGGCCTCAAGCGCAACTGGCTGTTCATGACCGCCTCGACATCGGTGTACGCCATCATGCTGAACGTCCGCGGCGCGCTCCCCGCCTACGCCCGCTGACCGACGGCCCGGCCGGTCCCGGACCGGGCCGCCGGACTGTCAGTGGGTGAGTACGCGCTGGTGGAGGTCGGTGACGGTCTTGCGGGCCGATTCCAGGGCGCCGGCCTGCCAGGCGATCATGTAGCTGAGCCAGTCGCCGGCGAAGTGGACGTGACCGGCCGGTCTGTTGAGGAGTTGGTAGGCGCCGGTGCGGGACGGCCAGCCGACCCAGGCGCCCTCGATGTGCGGCTGGAGCTTCCACGAGACCGACACCGAGGTGACGAACTCGTCGCGGTACTTCGCGCCGTGGATCTTCACGCCCTGCTCGATGGCGCGCCTCTCCCGCTCGGGATGCGTCAGCGCGGCGTAGGCGTCCTGGCCGGCGCCGGTGTTGTAGTAGCCGATGACCAGGCCGCGCCGCTTGCCGTACCCGTAGGACGGATACCAGACGACCGACAGGTCGAGGTCGGTGTTGGTGATGCCGCCGTAGATGTTCTCGTCGGTCTCCCACCAGCGGCGGCGGTACTCCAGGCCGATCTTGCCGGACGAGGTGACGGTGGGCGTGGCCAGGGCGGCCTGGACGTCGGGACCGAGGTTGTGCGGGGTCCTGGCGAGGATGTGCGGCGGCATGGCCGCGACGCAGAAGTCGCCCTTGATGGTGCGGGTCTTGCCGTGCTTGTCCTGGTACTCGACCTCGACGCCGCCGGGCAGGTCGGTGATCCTGGTGACCTTGGACCGCAGCAGGATCTTGTGCTTGCCGATGGCCTCGGCGAACGCCTTGGGGATGGCGTCCATGCCGCCGACCGGCTGGAACATCAGCATCGCCTGGTCGTATCCCAGCTCGAACGAGAACCGCTGGCCGACGCCGCTGGCGAGCACCTCCGACAGCGACGGTACGGGGCCGAGCGGGGTGCCGGGCTGCTCCCCCGCACCCGGGTCGACGCTGTGACCACGGCGTTCGCCGCCGGTGTAGGCGTAGCCGCTCGCCTTGCCGCCGATGGCGCCGAAGGAGCGCAGGAAGGAGAGGAGCCGTTCCTTGTCCTGCGCGGTGAGCTTGGCGTCGAGCGCGCCGCTGTCGGTCGCGGTGCTCAGCAGTTCGGAGATGTAGCCGTAGACGTCCGCCTTGGCGGTGCGCCAGGTGACCGGCGCCGTCATTCCCGCGGAGGCGTTGAAGATGTAGGTCTGCGCGTTGGAGTTGGTGAAGACCTCCAGGTCGACGCCCAGTTCGCGGGCGTAGTCCATGGTGACCATCCACTGCGCGAGGCGGGCGGGGCCGGCGTTCATGTAGATGCCGTCCGAGAAGCGGGCGATCTGCGTGGAACCGTCCAGCTCGGTGACCCGGTCACCTCCCCTGATGGTCCAGTTGCGGCCGCCGACCCGGTCGAGCGCTTCCAGGACGGTGCAGTCGTATCCGGCTTTGCCCAGTTCGTAGGCGGTGGCGAGGCCGGCCACGCCGGCGCCGAGGATGATCACCTTCTTCGCGGCGCGGCCGGTGAGGGTGAAGTCGGACGGCTGGGGCGGGTCGAAGCGGGTGCGGGCGGCCGCCTCCGCCGTGGGCGCGAGGCCGAGGGCGCCCATCGTGGCGAAGAGTGCGCCGGCGCCACCAGACGCGCCGACGGCCGTGAGGAATCCACGCCTGCTGTAATCCACAGACACCTCCAAGATCTCTTGAAGGAAGTCTGAGCGTGATCTATTGCTCCCATCCGACGATCACGTTTCGTCCGTATTTCTAGATATATGCGGGGTTGTAGCCCGGCGGCGTGCGGTCAGATGGTGGCCGAGGCGAGGAGCGCGGCGGCGGGGAGGCAGGCCAGGCCGTCCTTAGTGAGGTAGGGCGCGAGGATCGCGTGGTAGGCGTCCTTGACGCGTTCGATGGTGGCCGGATTCTGGCGGGCGATCACGGCGGCCGTGCGCGCGGTTCCGGTGAGGATGGCCGTCCACCATGCCGACGGATCGACTTCGTGCTCCCATTCCAGCACCTGGGCGCGGACCTCGGTGCAGCCGGCGTCCTCCAGCAGCCCGGCGAACGACTCCGGCGTGCCGTACGCCTGGAACGGGGCCTTCGCCGGGACGTCGGCCGGGCGCGGCACCCCGACCGCGGCGACGGCCTCGTCGAAGACGACGGTGGCACGCATTCGCGGGTAGTACCAGGAGGTCAGCGCCAACCGGCCGCCCGGGCGGACGACCCGCCGCAGTTCCCGCACGGCGGCGGGCGGGTCGCCGACGTGGTTGATGACGAGGTTGCCGACGGCCGCGTCGAACTCGTCATCCTGGAACGGCAGGACCGGCAGGGTGGCCTGCTGGACCCGCGCCTCCGGCAGGCGCCGCGCGGTCGCCGCGACCATCTCGGGTTCGGCGTCGGCGGCGGTCACGTCCGCGCCGCGCGACAGGGCGGCCGCGCTCACCCCACCGGGTCCGCAGCCGACGTCCAGGACCCGGCCGCCGGCGCCGACCCGCGCCGCGTCCAGGAGTGGTCCGATGAGGTGGGCGGTGAGCGTGGCCACGCCTCGGCTGTACGCCTCGCTGCGGCCACGCCAGCCGGCCCGCTCGAACGCGTCGAACTCCCCGGCCAGGCCCTCGTGTCCCATGCCGCCAGTATCACCCGGATGAGAAGCAGCGGCTTCCGCCAGCATGCGCATCACCCCGCGCGAACCACCGCCCGCCGGCGACGCACCGTTCTCCCGCGCCGCCGACGGCCTCGCCCACCACTCGGCCCGGGCCTTGACGGGGGACGAACACGGCGCGTATAAAACCATCAGGTTATAGAACCGAGAGGTAATGAGCATGGCCGCCGATGTTCTCGACGCGACGTTCGCCGCGCTGGCCGATCCGACCCGCCGGGCGATCCTCGCCCGGCTGGCGGAGGGCGAGGCCACGGTGACCGAGCTGGCCGCGCCGTTCGCGATGAGCCAGCCCGGGGTCTCCAAGCACCTGCGGGTGCTGGAGCGCGCCGGTCTCATCACCCGCGGGCGCGACGCGCAGCGCAGGCCCTGCCGGCTGCAGGCAGGCCCTCTGAAGGAAGCCATGGAGTGGCTTGCCACGTACCGGCAGTACTGGGAAGAGAGCTACCAGCGGCTGGACGACCTGCTCGTCGAACTGCAGGCCGCCAGATCGAGACCGCCGAGCGCTTCCGAGGCTTTCGGCACTTCCGACGGTTCCGGCGCTGCCGAGGGTTTCGGCGGGCTCGGCGGCGGGGCGGGTGGTGTCGAGGGGGCGGCTCCGTGATGCCAGCGTGCTGCGCACCCCCATGGAACGCGGCGTGAGCGAGGCGTACGACCGCCTCGCCGAGTTGCTCGACGAGATGACGACGAAATGAAGAATGAAGGTGGGACACGATGATCGAAACCGATGACGCGCAGCCGGGCTCTTCTGAGACCCAGAGCACCGCGGCCGGTGGCACCGCGGTCGAGGGGGTCACGCTCCCTGTGCGGCCGGGCGCGCTGCTGCTCGAACTGGTGCCGGTGCCCGTCTCCGACATCGACCGGGCGAAGGCGTTCTACTCCGAGGGCGTGGGCTTCAACGTGGACGTCGACGTCCGGCCGGCGGACGGAGTGCGGGTCGTCCAGCTCACCCCGCCGGGCTCCGCCTGCTCGATCGCCCTGACCGAGGGCATTCCGCAGGCCGACATGCCGACCGGCGCGATGCGCGGCCTGCATCTGGTGGTGAGCGACATCGAGGCGGCGCGCGCGGCGCTCATCGCGCGCGGCACGCAGGTGGGTCCCGTCGAGGACATGGGCGGCGTCTACTACGCCTACTTCGCCGACCCGGACGGCAACACCTGGACCCTCCAGCACATGCCCTGGCGCGACTGACGCCCGGAGTCATGGGTTCCGCGTCCGTCAAGATCTTCGCCGTCGCGGGTCATTTCTCATCCAGCAGCCAGTGATCAGCGCAAACGTACGACGATATCCGGCGTGGCCGGTTGATCGGCGGGCGGGCGGATCCTCATAGTCGCCTGGTGGCCGTACGGATCGTCACGGCCGCGCCTCAGCTCGCCGGCGACATGGAGTGTGACCATGCGTGAACAGGGTCGCGTGCGGTGGAAGCGCTTCGGCTTGATCCTCATACCCGCGACGGCCGCGGCCACGGTGCTGGTCGGCGCCACGGTGCAGGGCGCCATCGGCGCGTCCTTCGTCGTCGCCGGCACGCGGATCAAGGCGTCGGCCGACCTGGTGAGGGCGTTCGGCGACGAGGAGTTCGGCGGGATGGTGGAGACCAAGGACGGCCGGCAGATCCCCGTGTACATCATCGCGAACCGCCGCGCCGAGACCTTCAACCTCTGCCAGAGCTACGTGCTGCACACCCCCATCGGGCCCGTGACCATCAAGACCACCGCCGGGACGAACGGGCGCCCGGTGGTGGCCACGCGGCAGGTCATCAAGACGGAGATGCTCTCCGGCGACCTGCGCTACACCGACTTCGAACTCGGCCGTGACGCCAGCACCATGGACCAGGTCCCGGGCTTCTCGGGGCCGCCCGGGACGCCGGGCATCCAGGCGTCCAAGGTGGTGTCGCGCAACAGCAAGCAGATCTTCCTCGCGCTGAGCGCCGCGTCGCTCGAACTGCCGGATTCGACACTTCGCGTCCTTCTTGGAAATCACGAGTGCTTCTGACCACCGATGATCCTCAACCACGGCCCGGTCCCGACGCCCGTGAGGGGTACGACGGCCGCGACGTGCCGCGGGCGTCCGTCGTCGCCGGCGTGCCCGACGCGCGCGCCGGACGGGCGCGTGGACGGGCGCGTGGACGCGGAACCATGAAGGCGTGGCGGCGTTCGCGGCCGTTCTGGGGCGGCCTGCTCACCCTGGTGGCGGGGATGGAACTTCTCAGCATCCCCTTCTCGGTGGACGCGCTGCCGCTGATCATCCACTCGGTCGAGGCGGGACTGGCCTACCTGCTCTCCATCACGATGATCGTCCTCGGCATGCTGATCCTGTTCCAGCCGGCGCAGCGCGTCTTCCTCGGCGTCGTCGCGATCCTGCTGTCCATCACCTCGATCGTCTATGCCAACGTCGGCGGCTTCCTGCTCGGGATGATCCTCGGCCTGCTCGGCGGCGCGCTGACCGCCGCCTGGACGCCCGTCCCGGAGGCCGGGGGCACGTCCGCGGAGACCGAGAAGCAGACCTGCGGCACGGATCAGGCCATGCCGCCGGCGGAGCGCGGCCACTGAACGGCAAGCTGAACGGCAACGCGAAGGTGCGTCATCACCCAAGTCCGGGTACTAAACGGCAATGTCGGCTGACAAGCTGGATACCTACCGGAGCAAGCGCGACGCCGCCCGCACCCCCGAGCCGGTGCCCGAACCGGGACCGCTTCCCGCCGGGCACGACGACACGTTCGTCATCCAGGAGCACCACGCGCGCCGCCTGCACTGGGATCTCCGGCTCGAACGCGACGGCGTGCTCGTGTCCTGGGCGATCCCGAAGTGCCTGCCGCTCGACCGCAAGACCAACCACCTCGCCGTGCACACCGAGGACCACCCTCTGGAGTACGCGACGTTCGAGGGCGAGATCGCCCAGGGCGAGTACGGCGGCGGCCTGATGCTGATCTGGGACCGGGGCACCTACGAGACCGAGAAGTGGACCGACCGCGAGGTCAAGTTCGTGCTGCACGGCTCACGGGCGTCCGGCAGGTACGTGCTGTTCCCGACCGACGGCAAGAACTGGATGATCCACCGGATGGACCCGCCGCCGGAGGACATGCCGCCGCCCGCCGCCGACCTGCGTCCCATGCTGGCGGAGGACCGCAAACGGCTGCCGCGCGACCAGGAGGCGTACGGCTTCGAGTTCGACCTCGGCGGGACGCGCGCCCTGGCGATCCTCGGCGACGGCAAGGCGCGTTTCATCGGCGCGGACGGCGTGCCGCTCACGCCGGAGTCCACCCCGGGCCTGGACGAGCTGGCCGGTCTCGGCAAGGCCGTGTGGGGCCTGCCCGCCGTGCTCGACGGCCGCATCGCCGACATCGGCGGCGCCGCCACCTACATGATCTTCGACGTGCTGCGACTGAACACCGGCGACCTGCTCGGCAGGCCGTACCGGGACCGGCGCCGCACGCTCGACCACCTGTCGCTGCGCGACCGCCGCTGGCAGCCGACCCCGTGGTTCCCCGGCGACGGCAAGGCCGTGCTGAAGGTGGCGAAGGACCAGGGCATCCCCGCCGTCCTCGCCAAACGCCTCGACAGCGCCTACCTCCCCGGCGCCCGCTCCCCGTACTGGCTCCGCCTCCCCCTGCACCTCGCCTGAGCCCGCCGCCCCGATCGGACGGGCGGCGCGGGTCAGGGACGGCCGGCCGGGTCCCAGGCGGAGCGGGGGCGGCGGCGGGCGCGGGAGACGTCGTCCCGGCTGCGGTAGACGATGTACGGGCGGGTGAGGTAGCCGACCGGCGCGGTCAGCATGTGCACCAGGCGGGTGAACGGCCAGACCGCGAACAGCAGCATCGCGCTGATCGCGTGCAGCTGGAACAGCACCGGGGCCTGCGCCATCGGCCCCGCCTCGGGGTGGAGGGCGAAGATCGAACGGAACCAGGGCGAGATGGTGGTCCGGTAGTCGTAGCCGCCGCCCAGGATGTTGGCGGCGACCGTGGCGGCCAGCCCGAGCACGATCGTGAGCGTCAGCATGGCGTACATCAGCTTGTCGTTGCGGGTGGTCGCGGAGAAGACCGGTCCGACGGTGCGGCGGCGGTAGACGAGGATCACCAGGCCCGCGAGCGTGCAGAAGCCCGCCACCGTGCCGAGCGCGACGGCCGCCAGGTGGTAGGCCTCCTCGCTGACGCCCGCCGCCTCGGTCCATGACTTGGGGATCACCAGGCCGCCGATGTGGCCGAGCAGGACCACCAGGATGCCGAAGTGGAACAGCGGACTGCCCACGCGCAGGAGCCGCGACTCGTACATCTGGGACGAGCGGGTGGTCCAGCCGAACTTGTCGTAGCGGTAGCGCCAGAGGTGCCCGAGCGCGAAGACGGTGAGGGCCAGGTAGGGCGCCACCACCCACAGCAGCGTGTCCAGGGCGTTCACCGTCGTCCTCCCGGCAGGCGCCCTCCGGTCATGTCAGGACCACGGAGAGGTCCGCGGGTCCCGTGCGCGGCGTCCCCGCGTGCTGCGTCCCCGCTCGCGGCGTTCCCGTGCGCGGCGTCCCGGCCGGGGACGGGGCTCGCGAGCCGGGGGTCGGCGGGGGCGCCGAAGGGTTCGAGGCCGACCTCCTCCTCGGGCGGGCCCTCGGCGGCCAGCCGGGCCGCGGCGGCGCGCTCCCGGGCGGTGGGCTCGGGAAGCGTGGCGAGGACCGCGGCGACCACGTGGACGTACGGCGAACCCTCGTCCCGCAACGCCTCCTTGAGCACCTCCAGCCCGGCGCGGTGCTCGCGCAGCAGCCGCGTGGCCTGGACGGTGCCGCCGCGTCCGGACAGCTCGCAGACCACGGCCAGGTGGTCGGGCAGCTCGTCGCCGGCCGGCTCGAACCCGGCGCCGCGGTAGGCGTGCTTGAAACGCAGCAGCGCCGGACCCCGCTTGCGGGTGTCGCCGCAGGCGTAGTAGGTGAGGTAGAGGCAGCAGCGCCGCTTCAGGTCGAACGTGGCCACGTAGTGCGCGGCCAGCTCGGCGAGCGGGGTGGCCGCCGCGTGGTCGAGGAAGGCGGCCAGATGGGTGGCGGCCTCTCCCCGGGGCAGGTCCGCCACCGTGGCGGCCAGCACCGGCAGCGCCTCGGCCAGCCGCTCGCCGGGATAGTCGAGCAGAATGGACGCGGCCATGTGCACGGTCCGCGCCCGCGGGTCGTTCATGATCGCCCCTCGCGCTTGGGGAACATGCCGTCGGGCACGCCCTTGCCGTCCCAGTTGAGCAGGTTGACCCGGCCGCGCAGCTCGTCCGCCTGCTCCAGCCCGTCGCTGGTCTGGCGTTCCCTGAGAGCGTGGAAGGTCTCCACGGCGACGGGCGCGGGCGTGCCGGACGCCTCGCCGAACGGACCGGCCATGCCAGGGCCGCCCTCGTAGTCGAGGCTGCACCCGGTCGCCGACTCCTCCAGCCGCTCGGCCTGCTCGGCGTGCGCCTTGGGAATGACGTACCGCTCGTCGTAGGCGGCGATGGCGAGCAGCCGGTACATCTCCTCGACCCGGGCGCCGGTCATGCCGACGGCGGCGGCGATGGACTCGTCCGGCCGCCTGCCGAGGTTGACGTCCCGCATGTAGGAGCGCATCGCGGCCAGGCGGCGCAGCACCGCCCGGACCGGCTCGGGGTCGCCCGCGGTGAACAGCTCGGCCAGGTACTCGATCGGGATGCGCAGAGCGTCGATGGCGCCGAACAGGTTGCCGGCCCGCTCGCCGTCGTGCCCGGTCTCGGCGAGCGCGTCGACGACCGGGGACAGCGGCGGGATGTACCAGACCATGGGCATGGTGCGGTACTCCGGATGCAGCGGCAGCGCCAGGCCGTAGTCGAAGATCAGCTTGTGCACCGGGGAGCGCCGGGCGGCCTCCAGCCAGTCCTCCGGGATGCCGGACGCGCGGGCGGCGGCGATCACCTCGGGGTCGTGCGGGTCGAGCATGACGCTCTTCTGCGCCTCGTACAGCGCGGTCTCGTCGGGCACGGACGCGGCCTCGGCCACCCGGTCGGCGTCGTACAGGATCAGGCCGAGGTAGCGGAGCCGGCCGACGCAGGTCTCCGAGCACACGGTGGGGATGCCGACCTCGACCCGCGGGTAGCAGAAGGTGCACTTCTCGGCCTTGCCGGTGCGGTGGTTGAAGTACACCTTCTTGTACGGGCAGCCGGTGACGCACATGCGCCAGCCGCGGCAGCGGTCCTGGTCGACCAGGACGATGCCGTCCTCCGAACGCTTGTACATGGCGCCCGACGGGCACGACGCGACGCACGACGGGTTGAGGCAGTGTTCGCAGATGCGCGGGAGGTAGAACATGAAGGCCCGCTCGAAGTCCAGCTTGACCTGGCCCGACAGCTTGCCCAGCACCGGGTCGGCGGCGGTGAGGCGCGGCGCTCCGGCGAGGTCGTCGTCCCAGTTCGCGCTCCAGGTGATCTTCGTGGGCTCGCCGGTGATGAGCGATCTCGGGCGGGCGACGGGCGTGTCGGCCTGGGCGGGGGCGGAGAAGAGCCGGTCGTAGTCGTAGGTCCAGGGCTCGTAGTAGTCGCCGATGGACGGCATCAGCGGGTTGGCGAAGATGGTGACCAGCTTGCGCAGCCGCCCGCCGGCCTTGAGCCGCAGCCGGCCGCGCCGGTTCAGCTCCCAGCCGCCGCGCCACTTCTCCTGGTCCTGGTAGGTGCGCGGGTACCCCTGCCCGGGGCGGGTCTCGACGTTGTTGAACCAGACGTACTCGACGCCGGCCCGGTTGGTCCACGCCTGCTTGCAGGTCACCGAGCAGGTGTGGCAGCCGATGCACTTGTCGAGGTTCATCACCATGGCGAGCTGGGCCATCACGCGCATCAGTAGTCCACCTCCTGCGAGCGGCGGCGGATCACGGTGATCTCGTCGCGCTGGTTGCCCGTCGGCCCGAGGTAGTTGAAGGCGAACGAGAGCTGGGCGTACCCGCCGATGAGGTGCGTCGGTTTCATCAACAGGCGGGTGAGCGAGTTGTGGATGCCGCCGCGCCGCCCGGAGGTCTCGCTGATCGGCACGTCCACCACCCGCTCCTGCGCGTGGTACATGTACACGGTCCCTTCGGGCATGCGGTGGGAGACCACGGCCCGCGCGACGACCACGCCGTTGCGGTTGACCGCCTCCACCCAGTCGTTGTCGGCGACGGCGGCCCGGGCTGCGTCGGCCGGGCTCATCCAGATGGTGGGCCCGCCCCGCGACAGGCTGAGCATCAGCAGGTTGTCCTGGTATTCGGAGTGGATGGACCATTTGGAATGCGGGGTCAGGTACCGCACCGTGATGCCCTGTTCCTCCCCGCCCTCGCCGATCGCGGGCTCGCCGAACATCGCGGTCATGTTCAGCGGCGGCCGGTAGAGCGGCAGCGCCTCCCCCGCCTCGTGGATCCAGTCGTGGTCGAGGTAGAAGTGCTGGCGGCCGGTCAGGGTGTGCCAGGGCTTGGCGTGCTCGACGTTGATGGTGAAGGCCGAGTACCGCCGCCCGCCGGTCTCGCTGCCCGACCACTCCGGCGAGGTGATCACCGGCACCGGGCGGGCCTGGGTGTCGGCGAAGGTGACGCGGCGGTGCTCGTCGGCGAGACCGTCGAACGAGGTGCCGGTGCGACGGCCGAGGGTGGCGAACCCCTGGGCCGCCAGCCGGCCGTTGGTGGTGCCCGACAGGGCGAGGATGGCCTCGCACATGTCGGTGTCGCGGGCCAGGGACGGGCGGCCGGCGGCGACGCCGTCCCGTACGGCGCCGTTGGTGCGGCGCAGCAGGTCGGCCTCGGGCGCGACGTCGAAGGTGACGCCCTTGGTGGTGGCGCCGAGCCGGTCGGCCAGCGGGCCGAGCGCGGCCATCTTCTCGGCGATCGCCCCGTAGTCCCGTTCCACCACGGCGATCTTTGGGAAGTTCCGGCCGGGCACCGGGGTCTCGCCCGTCTCGCGCCAGTCGCGCACCCGGCCGTGCGGGTTGGCGAGCTCGTCGGGGGTGTCGTGCAGCAGAGGCACGGCGACCACGTCCCGGCGGACGCCGAGGTGGGTGCGGGCGAGCGCGCTGAACTCGCGGGCGATGGCGTGGAAGGCGGCGAAGTCGGTGCGGGTCTGCCAGGGCGGGTCGATGGCCGGGCTGAAGGCGTGGACGAACGGGTGCATGTCGGTGGAGGACAGGTCGTGCTTCTCGTACCAGGTGGCGGCCGGGAGCACGATGTCGGAGAACAGCGTCGTGGAGGTCATCCGGAAGTCCAGCGACAGCAGCAGGTCCAGCTTGCCCTCGGGCGCCTCCTCCCGCCACCGCACCCCGTCCGGGCGGTGCTCGGGCCCCGCCTCGCGGGCGCGCAGCGAGGAGTCGGCGCCGAGCAGGTGCCGCAGGAAGTACTCGTCGCCCTTCGCGGAGGAGCCGAGCAGGTTGGCCCGCCAGACGGTGAGCACCCTCGGCCAGTTGCGCGGGTCGTCGGGGTCCTCGCAGGCGAAGCCGAGCGTGCCCGCGGCGACCCGCGCGGCGATGTACGCCCCCGCGTCCGGCTCCCGGCCCGCCGCGTCCTCTCCCGGCCGCGTGCCCGCCGTCGCGTTTCGTGGCCGTGCGCCCGTCTCCCGTCCGGTGTCCGGGACCGCGGCCCGGATCTCGTCGGCCAGGTCGAGCGGGTTGCGGTCGAAGGTGGGGTAGGACGGCATCCAGCCCATCCGCGCCGACTGGGAGAGCAGGTCCGCGGTGCTCTTTCCCGCGAACGCGCCGGCGCCGAGGGGCGAGGACACCACGTCGGCGCGGTAGGTGTCGTAGCGCCACTGGTCGGTGTGCAGGTACCAGTAGGCGGTGCCGATCATCTGACGGGGTGGCCGCGACCAGTCGAGGCCGGAGGCGAGGTGCGCCCAGCCGGTGACCGGGCGGCACTTCTCCTGGCCGACGTAGTGCGCCCAGCCGCCGCCGTTGACCCCCTGGCAGCCGGTGAGGGTGACCAGGGCGAGGAACGCCCGGTACATGGTGTCGGAGTGGAACCAGTGGTTGGTCCCCGCGCCGAGGATGATCATCGATCGGCCCCCGGACTCCTCGGCGTTGCGGGCGAACTCCTGGGCGATCCTGATCGCCCGGGCCGCCGGCACGCCGGTGATCTCCTCCTGCCAGGCGGGGGTGTACGGCTCGGCGGCGTCGTCGTAGCCGGTCGGCCAAGCGCCGGGCAGGCCGTCGCGGGCCACGCCGTAGTGGGCGAGCATCAGGTCGAAGACCGTGGTGACCAGGTGGCCGCCCACGCGGCGGGCGGGCACGCCGCGGCGCAGCACCCCGCCGCCCTGGTCGAACCGGGGCAGCGCGACGGGCACCGCCTCCGCCGGTCCAAGAGCCGCCCCATCCCCGCCGGCCCTGCCGTCCCCGCCGGCCACGCCGAGGCCGGGGGCCGCCGGCCCGTCCGGCGCGGTCCCGGCCCGCTCGCCGCGCAGCGTCAGGGCGGGGTCGGTCTCGCCCAGGTCCAGGTTCCACCGCCCCTCGCCCGCCGCGGCGTAGCGGAAGCCGAGGGAGCCGTTCGGCACCACCGGCTCGCCGGTCCGCCGGTCCAGCAGCACCGTCTTGAACGCCGCCTCCTCGCCGCCGTCGCCGAGGTCGGCGGCGGTGAGGAACTTGCCGGGCACGTACGACCCGTCGTCGCGCTCGTCGAGCCTGACCAGGAACGGCAGGTCGGTGAAGCGCCGGACGTAGTCCACGAAGGCGGGCACCGGACGGTCGAGGAAGAACTCCTTGAGGATCACCTGTCCCATGGCCATCGCCAGCGCCCCGTCGGTGCCGGGGTGCGGCGCCAGCCACTCGTCGGCGAACTTCGCCGCGTCGTTGTAGTCGGGGGCGACGACCACGACCTTCTGGCCCCGGTAGCGGGCCTCGGCCATCCAGTGGGCGTCCGGCGTGCGGGTCACCGGCACGTTCGAGCCCCACAGCACCAGGTAGGCGGCGTCCCACCAGTCGGCGGACTCCGGCACGTCGGTCTGGTCGCCGAACACCTGCGGCGAGGCCACCGGCAGGTCGGCGTACCAGTCGTAGAACGACAGCATGGAGCCGCCGACGAGCGAGACGAACCGGGCGCCGGCGGCATGCGAGACCATCGACATGGCCGGGATCGGCGAGAAACCGGCCACCCGGTCGGGGCCATAGGTCCTGATGGTGTGCACGTGGGCGGCCGCGATGATCTCGGTGGCCTCCTCCCAGGTGATCCGCACCAGGCCGCCCTTGCCGCGGGCGGACTGGTAGCGGCGCCGTCTGGCCGGATCGGAGATGATCTCCGCCCAGGCCGCGACGGCGTCCCCGAGCCGGGCCTTCGCCTCGCGGTACATCTCGACCAGCACGCCTCTGGCGTACGGGTAGCGCACCCGGGTCGGCGAGTAGGTGTACCAGGAGAACGCCGCGCCTCGCGGGCAGCCGCGCGGCTCGTACTCCGGCCGGTCGCCGCCCGCGCTCGGGTAGTCGGTCTGCTGGGCCTCCCAGGTGATGACGCCGTCCTTGACGTACACCTTCCAGGAACAGGAGCCGGTGCAGTTCACCCCGTGCGTGGAGCGGACCACCTTGTCGTGGCTCCAGCGGTCCCGGTAGAAGACGTCACCCTGCCGGCCGCCGATCTGGTGCAGCGTCCGCAGGTCCTGCGACACCGTTCCCGGCCGCAGATGACGCCCGAACCGCACAAGAGCGTCCTCGAACGGCCCGTCCGTTGCCGACATGAAAGCCTCTTTCTCGTCTTCCCGATGCCGGGATTTTGGGCACGTCGCGAAAAGATGGGACTTACCCGCGGGGGCGAAGGATGAAGCAGCAGTATCCGAGCGCGCAGAGGGCCACCAGGGCCAGCAGCATGAGCCCGATGACGTAGGAATCGGTGACCTGGTAGATCAGGCCCATCACGATCGGCGGCAGGAAGCCGCCGAGCCCGCCCGCGGCGCCCACCACACCGGCGGCGCTGCCCACCGCCCGCGCGGGGACGGCGCGCGCCAGGATGGCGAACACCGCGCCGGCGCCGAGCCCGAGCGCCGCGGCCATCACGAGGAACGCGACCGTGGCCAGGGGCATGGCCGGGGCGAAGGACACGATGGCCGCGCACACCGCGACGGAGCCGAGCGCGCCGCCGAGCACGGGCGTGCCGCCCATGCGGTCGGCCAGCCAGCCGCCGGCCGGGCGGGCGAGGACCGCCACCACGGTGAACCCGGCGGACCGGGCCGCCGCGTCGGCGACGGTCAGCCCGTAGACGGACCGCAGGTACAGCGGCAGGTAGACGCCGAAGGCGACGAAACCGCCGAAGGTCAGCGCGTACATGCCGGCGAGCTCCTGGACGATCCGCTGCCGCGCGGCGGCCAGGAAGCGGGTGAGGAACGGCTCGGCCGCCGGCTCGGCCCCGGGGGCGTCCCGGCCCGCCAGCAGGAAGGTGAGGCCGACCAGCGCGAGGGCGACGGCCACCACGACGAACGGGGCGGGACGCCCGTACAGATGAGCCAGCCAGGGGGTGACGAACCCGGAGATCGCGGTGCCGACGGTGCCCATGCCGAACAGGCCGAGCGCCAGCCCCCGGCGCTCTGGCGGGAACCAGGCGTTGACGTAGGGCACCCCGATGGCGAAGGTGGCGCCGGTCATGCCGAGCACGAAACCGCCCACGAGGAGCGCCGGGAAGCTCTCCGCGAAGGCCAGGAAGACGACGGGGACCACCCCGGCGAGGCTGGCGACGCCGAACATCAGCCGGCCGCCGTACCGGTCGGTGAGCGCGCCCAGCACCGTGCGGCCCAGCGACCCGACGATCACCGGCACCGCGACCAGGGTGGACACGGCCAGCGGGCTGAGGCCGAGCAGATCTTTGTAGATGGGTCCCAGCGGGCTGAGCAGCGCCCAGGCCCAGAAGTTGACCGCGAACGCGACCGTCGCCAGGACCAGCGCTCTCGTCCGCCCGGCCGCGGTCACGGGCAGCACGGCGGAGGAAGCCGTCGTCATCTCGGGCCCACCCTTCCAGGAGGCTTCACTGCTGAGAAAGCATGCTGTGCGGACATGCCGGAAATCAGGGCCCTTAGTCCCAAAATTTGGCCCCGAAGCCCCGCCGGCCCCGGCCGACGTCGCCGTCGGGAGTCTCCGCGATTCACCGGCCGGGTCATCGCGGCCCTGTACGCCTCGGCTCCGGCGGGCCGAGTTCGACGCGCGGTTCCCCGGCCTGCCGGCGCTGGTCCTCGCCGAAAATGTCCCTTCCGCCGACCCGAACGGCTGAGCCGAGTCTCGCGATCAGCGGGCTGACCAGCGGCGACGTGTGAGCAACGCCACTGCGGTTCGTGCACCATTTCACATGGCGTTCATAAACGGGCAACAGCTCGGAAACGGCTTATTGGAAATCTCGGCGTTGCGGACACGTATGGGGTCTGCCTCGCTGAGCGGACACCTGTGGGGTCTGCCTTCGCCGAAGGGATCATCGTGACCTACAAGGCCGAGTACATCTGGATCGACGGCACCGAGCCGACCGCGCGGCTCAGGTCCAAGACCAGGATTCTTGCCGATGGAGCCGAGCTGCCGATCTGGGGCTTCGACGGTTCGAGCACCAACCAGGCGCCGGGCAAGGCGTCCGACTGCGTGCTCAAGCCGGTGTTCTCCTGCCCGGACCCGATCCGCGGCGGCGACAACGTGCTCGTCCTGTCCGAGGTCCTGCTCACCGACATGACCCCGCACCCGACCAACATGCGGGCGCAGCTCACCCCCATCGCCGAGCGCTTCGCCGCCCAGGACTCCTGGTTCGGCATCGAGCAGGAGTACACCTTCTTCAAGGACGGCCGCCCGCTCGGCTTCCCCGTCGGCGGCTTCCCCGCCCCGCAGGGCTTCTACTACTGCGGCGTGGGCGCGGACGAGGTGTACGGCCGCGAGATCGTCGAGGCCCACCTCGACGCCTGTCTCGCCGCCGGCCTGGCGATCTCCGGCATCAACGCCGAGGTCATGCCCGGCCAGTGGGAGTTCCAGGTCGGCCCGGCCGGTCCGTTGGAGGTGGCCGACCACCTCTGGGTCGCCCGCTGGCTGCTCTACCGCATCGCCGAGAACTACGGCGTGTCCGCCACGCTCGACCCCAAGCCGGTCAAGGGCGACTGGAACGGCGCCGGCGCGCACACCAACTTCTCCACCAAGGCGATGCGCGAGGGCTACGACGCCATCATCACCGCCTGCGAGGCGCTCGGCGCCAAGGCCGAGGAGCACATCAAGGGCTACGGCGCCGACATCGAGCACCGGCTCACCGGCATGCACGAGACCGCCCCGTGGAGCGAGTACAGCTACGGCGTCTCGAACCGCGGCGCGTCGGTGCGCATCCCGTGGCAGGTCGAGCTGGACAAGCACGGCTACATCGAGGACCGCCGCCCCAACGCCAACATCGACCCGTACGTGGTCACCCGGCTCATCGTGAACACCTGCTGCGAGGCCCTGGAGAAGGCCGGCCAGGTCTGACACCGGCACCACCAAGAACGACACGGCGAACGGCGTCGCTCGCGGGTTCTCCCCCGCAGGCGGCGCCGTTCGGCGTCCAAGCCGCCCCAAGCCGCCTCGAACCGCCGCGGCGCCGCGCCCGGGAGGGCCGCGACGCGGACGCGGGTGCGGCTCCGCGGCCGGGACGGTGGTCAGCGCGCCAGGGCAGGGGTGCGCTTGCGGTTGGCGAAGACGTCGTCCACCAGGCCGTACGCCCTGGCCTCCTCCGCGGTGAGGATCTTGTCGCGCTCGATGTCGGCGCGCACGGTCTCGGGCGTGCGCCCCGAGTGACGGCCGATGAGCTCCTCCAGCAGGGCGCGGGTGCGGATGATCTCGCGGGCCTGGATCTCCATGTCGCTGGACGGCCCGAAGCTGCCCTCCATGGAGGGCTGGTGGAGCAGGACGCGCGACCGCGGCAGCGCCGCCCGCTTGCCCGGCGTGCCGGCCGCCAGCAGGATCGCCGCGGCGGAGGCCGCCTGGCCGATGCAGACGGTCTGGATGTCGGGACGGACGAACTGCATGGTGTCGTAGATCGCCGTCATGGCCGTGAACGACCCGCCCGGCGAGTTGATGTAGATGCTGATGTCGCGGTCGGGGTCGAGCGACTCCAGCGTCAGCAGCTGGGCCATCACGTCGTTGGCCGAGGTGTCGTCGATCTGCACGCCGAGGAAGATGATGCGGTCTTCGAACAGCTTGTTGTACGGGCTCATCTCCTTGACGCCGTAGGTGGTGCGCTCGGTGAAGGACGGTACGACGTACCGGGCGCTGATCGGGGCCACGCCGGCGGGGAGGCCGGGTCGGCGTTCGAGCATGGTGGTCTCCTTCCTCGTCTGCGGTCAGGACACCGGGCCGGCGGAGGACACCAGCGCGGCGTTGCCCACCACCTGGTCGACGAAGCCGTACTCGCGGGCCTCGTCGGCCGTGAACCACCGGTCGTGGTCGGAGTCGCGTTCGATCTGCTCCACGGACCGGCCGGTGTGGAAGGCGATGCGCTCGGCCAGGAGCTTCTTGGTGTAGAGCATCTGCTCGGCCTGGATCTTGATGTCGGAGGCCGTGCCGCCGATGCCGCCCAAGGGCTGGTGCATCAGGATGCGCGTGTGCGGCAGCGCGTAGCGCTTGCCCGCCGTTCCGGCGCAGAGGAGGAACTGCCCCATCGAGGCGGCGAGCCCCATCGCCACGGTCGAGATGTCATTTGGGACATATTGCATGATGTCGTAAATGGCCATGCCGGCTGATACCGAGCCGCCGGGCGAGTTGATGTAAAGGAATATGTCGCGCTCGGCATCCTCGGCGGACAGCAGAAGCAGCTCACCGCAGATCTTGTTGGCTATCTCGTCGTCGACCTCCTTTCCGAGGAAGATGATGCGCTCGCGCAGCAGCCGCTGCCCTATGGGGTCGAACAGGGCCGACGGGGGCGCCTCGACGGGCTGGGAAGCGCGAACACGGGCCGAGGAAGAGGGCGCGAAAGGGTTGACGGGGGAAAGGCTGGAGGACAATGTCGTCACCTGCTCCGGGTAATCGGACGGCTTGCCCGCCGCGGTTTTCCGCGACGGATTCACGCCTTCAACGGTGCCAGCGACCGAGCCCCTCCGGACACCCTTTTCACTGTCGGCGTCACCATGGCCGATTTTTCCGCTCACAGCGAATTACGCCGCCAGAATTCCGCTCAGAACGAATTTCCCACCCGGTTCGGGTCGCCGAGGTCGCCTGGGTCGCCGGGGTTGTCGTAGGCGACGGTGAGGTCGCCGCCGGCGGCGTCGACGCGGATGAGGGCGCCGTCCCGCACATCGCCGGCGACGAGCGCCCGCGCGATGCGCGTCTCGACCTCGCGGGCGATGAACCGGCGCAGCGGCCGGGCGCCGTAGACCGGGTCGAAGCCCTGCTCGGCGATGAAGCGCAGCGCCGCCTCCGTGACCTCCAGGGTCATGAGCCGGTCGGCCAGCCGCGTCCTGATGTCGTCGAACATCAGCGAGACGATCCGCTCGATCTCCGGCTCGGTCAGCGGCTTGAACAGCACGGTGTCGTCCACCCGGTTGAGGAACTCGGGGCGGAAGTACGCGCGCAGCTCGGCCATGACCAGGTCGCGCGCCGGCGGCTCGATCTCACCCTCGGCGGTGACCCCGTCCATCAGGAACTGCGACCCGATGTTGGACGTCATGATGATCACGGTGTTGCGGAAGTCCACCGTGCGTCCCTGGGCGTCGGTCAGCCGCCCGTCGTCGAGCACCTGGAGCAGGGTGTTGAACACGTCCGCGTGCGCCTTCTCCATCTCGTCGAACAGCACGACCGAGTACGGCTTGCGCCGCACCGCCTCGGTGAGCTGGCCGCCCTCCTCGTAGCCGACGTATCCGGGAGGGGCGCCGACCAGCCGGCTGACGGTGTGCCGCTCCTGGTACTCGCTCATGTCGACGCGGACCATGTTCTCCTCGGTGTCGAACAGGGCCCGCGCCAGCGTCTTGGCCAGCTCGGTCTTCCCGACGCCGGTCGGTCCGAGGAAGATGAACGAGCCGATCGGCCGGCGCGGGTCCTTGATGCCCGAGCGGGCCCGGATGATCGCGTCGGCCACCGCCCGCACCGCCTGGTCCTGGCCGATGACGCGCTCGTGCAGGATCTCGTCCAGGCGCAGCAGCTTCTCCCGCTCGCCCTCCTTCAGCCGGCGCACCGGGATGCCGGTCCACCGGGACACGATGCCGGCGATCTCGTCCTCGGTCACCACCTCGCGCAGCAGCCGGTGGCCGCCCTGTTTGGCCTCCAGTTGCTCCTCGGCCGCGCGGAGCCTCCTTTCCAGGTCCGGCAGCCTGCCGTGCGTCAGTTCCGCGGCCCGGTCGAGGTCGTACCTGCGCTCGGCGTCCTCGGTCTCGCGCCGCACCGCCTCGATCTCCTGGCGGAGCTGCTGCACCTTCTTCAGCGCGTGCCGCTCGGCCTCCCACTGCGCGCGCATGGCGTCGCTCTCGGCCCGCAGGTCGGCCAGTTCCCTGCGCAGGACGAAGACCCGCTGGGCGCTCGCCGGGTCGCCCTCCTCCTTGGCCAGCGCGGCCTCCTCGATCTCCAGCCGCATCACCCGGCGCGTCAGCTCGTCCAACTCGGCCGGCATCGAGTCGATCTCGGTGCGCAGCATCGCGCACGCCTCGTCCACCAGGTCGATCGCCTTGTCGGGCAGGAACCGGTCGGAGATGTAGCGGTGGCTGAGGACGACCGCCGCCACCAGCGCGCCGTCCTGGATCTTGACGCCGTGGAACACCTCCAGGCGCTCGCGCAGGCCGCGCAGGATCGACACGGCGTCCTCGACGGACGGCTCGTCCACGAACACCGGCTGGAACCTGCGCTCCAGCGCGGCGTCCTTCTCGATGTGCTTTCGGTACTCGACGGTCGTGGTCGCGCCGATCAGGTGCAGCTCGCCGCGGGCGAGCATCGGCTTGAGCATGTTGCCGGCGTCCATGGCGCCCTCGGCGGCCCCGGCGCCCACGACGTTGTGCAGCTCGTCGATGAACAGCAGGATGCGCCCCTCGGACGCCTTGACCTCGGTGAGCACGGCCTTCAGCCGTTCCTCGAACTCGCCGCGGTACTTGGCGCCCGCGATGAGCGACCCCATGTCCAGACTGAAGATCGTCTTGTCCTTGAGCCCTTCGGGGACGTCTCCCCGGGTGATGCGCTGGGCGAGCCCTTCGACGATCGCCGTCTTGCCGACGCCCGGGTCGCCGATGAGCACCGGGTTGTTCTTGGTCTTGCGCGAGAGGATCTGCACGACCCGGCGGATCTCGGCGTCCCGCCCGACGACCGGGTCGAGCTTGCCCGCGCGGGCCGCCGCGACCAGGTCCATGCCGTACTTCTCCAGCGCCTCGTAGGCCACCTCGGGGTGGGCCGAGGTCACCCGCTGGTTGCCGCGGATCCGCGTCAGCACCTCCAGCAGGCGGTCGCGGGTCATGCCGTGGCCCTGCAGCAGGCGCCCGGCGGCGGTCTCCGCCCCCTCCTCCAGCAGGGCGAGCAGCAGGTGCTCGACCGAGACGTACTCGTCCTTGAGCCGCCTGGTCTCCTGGTCCGCCTGGTCGAACAGCCGCGAGAGGCGGCGCGTGACGTACACCTCGCCGGGCGCGGCGCCCGGCCCGCCGACCCGGGGACGCCGCTGCAGCTCCGCCTCCAGTTCCAGCGTCAGCTTGTCGGGGTCGCCGCCGGCCGCCGACAGCAGCCGCGGCACCAGCCCGTCGTGCTGCCCGAGCAGGGCGAGCAGCAGGTGCTCGCCGTCGACCTCGGTGTGCCCGTGGCGGATCGCCTTGGTCTGCGCGTCGTGCAGGGCTTCCTGTGATCTCTGGGTCAGTCGGTTCGGGTCCACGATGACGCTCCCGTCGGTGGCTCGTGGCGGCGCAGAGCCGATTCCAGCTCCGCGATGCGGTCGAGCAGGTCCAGCACCACGCCCAGCGAGGCGTAGTTGAGGGACAGTCCCGCGTGCAGGCGCTCGATGCGCCCGAGGACGGCGAGCTGCGACGGCGGGAACCTCAGCTCCGCGCCGTGCCGGTCGATCGGCTCCAGCAGGCCGAGGGCGACCAGCCGGCGCACGAGGTCGGGATGCAGGCCCCCGGCCCGCGCGAACGCCTCCAGGCCGATGCCCGGGACGGTGATCAGCGCCGTCGCGCGGCCTCTCTGGCTCCTTGGCGAGGTCACGGCGTTCCCTTTCTCGGGTCGAAGCGGGAGGTCGCCGCCAGGCGTTCGAACGCGGCGCGCTCCTCGTCGCTGAGCGTCCGCGGCACCATGACGCGCGCCTCGGCGTACAGGTCGCCCGGCGCGCCTGCGGGGTTCGGCAGGCCGCGTCCGCGCAGCCGGAGCCGGCGGCCCGACGAGGTGCCCGGCGGCACCTTGACCTTCGCCTCCCCGCCCGGGGTGTCGATCGGCACGGTCGCGCCGAGCGCCGCCTCCCACGGGGCCAGGGGTAGCGGCACGTGGATGTCGCGGCCGTCGACCCGGTAGCGAGGGTCGGAGATGCGGACGATCAGGTACAGGTCCCCCGCCCGGCCGCCGTCCTCGCCGTGACCGCCCTGACCCGCCAGCCGGATGCGCCGGCCCTCCGTCACGCCCGGGGGGATCGTCACCTGGAGCGTGCGCGGCCCGCCCTCGCCCTGGATCGTGATCGTGTGGCGTCCGCCGTGGTAGACGTCGTCGACGGTGAGGGTGATCTCGGCCTCCTGGTCGGCCCCGGGGACGGCGCCCCAGCCACGCCGTCCGCCACGAGCTTTTCCAGTTCCCTGGGATGCGCGAGGTCCGCGGCCTCCGCCGAAAATGCCGCCCAGCAGGTCCTCCAGGTCGACGTCCACGCCCATCTGGTCGGAGGTGAACCGGAAGCCTCCGCCGCCGCCCGAGGCGCCCGCGCCGGCGGGCGTCCCCCACGGCGCTCCGGCGGCCCGGCCCGCGCCGGCGCCCGCGCGGGCCCTGCGCCAGGCGTCCGGGTCGACGTCCTCGGGCACCGACCGCCAGTCGGCCCCGAACGCGTCGTAGCGCCGCCGCTTGCCCGGGTCGGACAGCACGTCGTACGCCTCGGACACGTCCTTGAACCTCTCCTCGGCGCCGGGGTCCTTGTTCACGTCGGGGTGGTAGGCGCGGGCGAGCTTGCGATAGGCGCGCTGGATCTCGTCCTGGGTGGCCGTCCTCGGCACCCCGAGCACCTCGTAGAAGTCCCGCGCCGCCATCGCTCACCCGGCCGGCTCGGCCGGCTCGGGCCGATCCGGCGCCATGGAGACGATCACCGCGGCGGGACGGAGCTGACGCTCCCCGTCGCCGTATCCGGGCCGCACGACGCCCGCGACCGTCCCCGCGGGCATCCCGGGGTCGGCCACCGTGCCGACGGCCTCGTGGTGGACCGGGTCGAACGGCACGCCGAGCTCCTCGTGGCGCGGGAACCCCAGCCGGGCCAGCGTGGCCACGGCCTGGTCGCGCACCGCGCGCACTCCTTCGACGACCGCGCCCGCCTCGGCGTCGGCGTGCCGCAGGGCCAGGTCCAGGTTGTCCACGATGGGCAGCAACTCACGCACGGTTCGCACCCGCTCTTCGACGCGGACGCGCTCGGTCTCCCTGGCCGCGCGCTTGCGTAGATTGTCCAGATCGGCGACGGACCTCAGCCAGCGGTCCTCCAGCTCGGCGAGCTTGGCTTCCATGTCCTCGGCGGCCTCGACGTCCTCGACGTCCTCGACGGAGGACTCGACGAGCGCTTCGTCGAACGGCTCGGCGGGCGGCGGACGCCCTGTGCCCTGCGGCGGCTCGCCGCGTTCTCCGGTCATATGCCTTCCTCGATCCGACGTCCCGAACTAGATCCGACCCCGTGAACCGGGTCCGACCCGTAAAGCCGGTCCGGCGCCGCGAACTCGGCCCGGCGCCGTGAACCCGGTCCGGCGCCGCGAGCTCAGTCCGACGTCGTGAACTCGGCGTCGATGACGTCGTCGTCTCCTCCCTTGGACCCGCTCTGCGAGGCCGCGCCCGCGGGCCGCCCCTGTCCTCCCGGGGCGGACGCGGCGGCGAGGCCGTGGTAGACCTGCTGCAGCTCCGAGCCCAGATCGCGCAGCCGCTCGATCGGCGCCTCCTCCTTGATGGCCTGCCGCGCGTCGGCGACGAGCTGCTCGGCCCGCGCCTTCTCGTGCACGGGGACCGCCTCGCCCAGCTCGGCGAGCCGGCGTTCGACCTGGTAGGCGACCGAGTCCAGCTCGTTCCTCGCGTCGATCGCCTGCCGGATCCTCGCGTCCTCGCCGCGGTGCCGCTCGGCGTCCTGGACCATCCGCTCGATCTCGCTCTTGTCGAGGTTGGAGCTCTCGCTGATCGTGATGTGCTGCTCGGCGTGGGTGTCCTTGTCCTTGGCGGTGACGTTCAGGATGCCGTTGGCGTCCACATCGAAGGTCACCTCGATCTGCGGCACTCCGCGCGGCGCCGGGCGGATGTTCTCCAGCCGGAACCGGCCGAGGGCCCGGTTGTCCGCCGCGCGCTCGCGCTCCCCTTGCAGGATCAACACGTCCACGGCGCTCTGGTCGTCCTCCGCGGTGCTGAAGGTCTCCGTCCGGCGGGCGGGGATGGTCGTGTTCCGCTCCAGGACCTTGGTCATCACGCCGCCGAGCGTCTCGATCCCCAGCGAGAGCGGGGTGACGTCGAGCAGCAGCACGTCTTTGACCTCGCCCTTGAGCACGCCGGCCTGGACCGCCGCGCCGTCGGCCACCACCTCGTCGGGGTTGACCGTCATGTTGGGTTCCTTGCCGCCGGTGAGGCGGCGAACGAGGTTCTGCACGGCCGGGATGCGCGTCGAGCCGCCGACCAGGATGACCTCGTCCAGGTCGTCCGCGGACAGCTTGGCGTCCTCCATGGCCCGCTCGACCGGGCCCATGGTCCGCTCGACGAGGTCCCTGGTGATCTCGTCGAACGTGGAGCGCATCAGGGTGGTGTTCAGGTGCTTCGGACCGTTGGCGTCGGCGGTGATGAACGGCAGGCTGACGGTGGTCTGGGTCACCGACGACAGCTCCACCTTGGCCTTCTCCGCGGCCTCGAACAGCCGCTGGAGGGCCTGCGGGTCGCGCCGCAGGTCGATGCCGGTCTGGTTCTGGAACTCGTCGGCCAGGTGGTCCACCACCCGGCGGTCGAAGTCGTCGCCGCCCAGGTGGGTGTCGCCGGAGGTGGAGCGCACCTCGATGACGCCCTCGCCGATGTCCAGGACGCTCACGTCGAAGGTGCCGCCGCCCAGGTCGAACACCATGACGGTCTCGCTGCCCTTCTTGTCCAGCCCGTAGGCGAGGGCGGCCGCGGTCGGCTCGTTGATGATCCGCATGACCTCAAGGCCGGCGATCTTCCCGGCGTCCCTGGTGGCGTGCCGCTGCGCGTCGTTGAAGTACGCGGGCACCGTGATCACCGCCTCGGTGATCTTCTCGCCGAGGAACTTGGCGGCGTCGGCGACCAGCTTGCGCAGCACCAGCGCGGAGATCTCCTCCGGCGCGTACAGCTTGCCCTTGACCGTGAAGCGCACCGCGTCGTCCGGTCCCGGCACGACGTCGAACGACACGGCGTTGATCTCGCTCTGCACCTCGTCGTACCGGCGCCCGATGAAGCGCTTGACGGAGTAGATGGTGCCCTTGGGGTTGAGGATGGCCTGCCGCCGCGCGAGCTGCCCGACGAGCCGTTCACCGGTGTCGGTGAAGGCGACCACCGACGGCGTCGTCCGCTGCCCCTCGGCGTTGGGAATGACCACCGGCTGCCCGTCCTCCGTCGTGGCGATCACGGAGTTCGTCGTGCCGAGATCGATGCCGACTGCCTTGGCCATCGCTACCTCCGAGAGGAGTCCGGACCTGGCGGCGTGCACGCTGACGGCGACGGCGCGCAGCGTGCACGCCCACACCTTCGACACTGGTCAGCGGGAGGCGGGCCCACATCCTCAATACGGGTAGTCGTTGGCCGCCCAGACCGCTGTGTACTGTTGAAAGAGCAGGTGAGGCCGGGTGCCACCCGCCACAGGGGCGTTGGGCGGCGCGGCCGCGGCGGCTCCTGCCCGGCAGATCACGCCTGGAGAACGCAGACCCTGCCGCGGGGGAGAAATGCGTGGACGCGAGCCCGAGTGGCACATCGTCGGCCGGCTGCTGAGCGCGGCCGAGCAGGGCGGCGGCGGAACCCTGCTCATCGAGGGGGAGCCGGGCACGGGCAAGACCCTGCTGATCGCCGAGGCGGCGGGGCAGGCGTCCCGGCGGGGTTTCGCGCTCGCCACCGGCGCCGCCGAGCGGCCCTGGGCCGAGTGGCCGGGGACGCGCGTGCTGGACCACCTGCGCATGCGGCTGACCCGCGGCGCGGCGGGCCGTCCGGTGCTGGTGGGCCTGGACGACCTCCAGCGGGCCGACGCCGCCACGCTGGCCGCGCTGCGCGCCCTGCACCGCGATCTCGGATCCCGCAGGGTCGTGTGGCTGCTGTCCCGGTCGGTCACGACGGCCGGGCGCAGTTGGCCGGCGGCGCGGGCCGAGGAGGGCGCCGCGCGGCTGTTCCGCGTCCTTGAGAACCACGGGGCGACCCGCATGGGGCTGCGCCCGCTGGCGGACGACGTGGTCGCCGCGGTGGCCGCCGACGTGCTGGGCGCGGTGCCCGACACCGATCTGCTGGCGATGGCCGCCGGCGCGGGCGGCAACCCGTTCCTGCTGGTGGAGCTGCTGAGCGGGCTCCGCGAGGAGAACGCCGTCGAGATCCGTGGCGGCCGGGCCCGGCTGCTGCCGCCGGCGCCGCACGGTTCGGCCGGCGCGGGCCCGGAGGGCGGTGGACGCCACGAGAGGCGGCCCCCGTCCCCGGAGTCGCCCGCGCCGCCCGAGCGGGTGCGCGCCGTCGTGCGGTCGCGTCTCGCCGCGCTCAGCCGCGAGACCCGGCAGCTCGTCGAGGTGGCCGCGGTTCTCGGCCGGCGTTTCTGCCCCGAGGACGCCGGAGAGCTGGTCGGGACGACTCCCGCGGCGCTGCTCCCCGCCGTGGAGGAGGCGCTGGAGGCCGGGCTGCTGCTCGCCGACGACGACGCGATGGAGTTCCGGCACGAGCTGGTCTGGCGGGCCGTCGTCGCCGACCTGCCCGCGCCGATGCGGCACGCGCTGCACCACCAGATCGGCCGCGTCCTGCTCGACCGGGGCGGTTCCGCGGTGCGGGCCGCCGGGCACCTGATCGAGGGCGCCAGGCCGGGTGACGCTCGTGCCCTCGCCGACCTGGACCACGCGGTCACCGACGTCCTGGCCACCTCGCCGGACGCCGCCGCCGACCTCGCCGTCCAGGTCGTCGAGCTGAGCGACCCGTTTGACCCGTGCAGGCTCGCCCGCCTGCTCACCGCCGTCGAGGCGACCACGGAGGCCGGGCGGCTCGCCGAGGCCGAACGGCTGGCGCGCTCGGCGTGGTCGGCGCGGTCGGCGCGGTCGGCGCGGTCGCCGCGCGGGCCGGCCTCCGCCGCCGGGGCGTTGCGCTGTGCGCTGTGCGGCATCCTGTTCCTCGCCGGACGCCCCGCCGAGGCGGTGGCGGAGGCCGAGGCGGCGCTCGCCGAGGTCGCGCTGCCCGCCCACCAGCGCGACCGCGCGACGCTCGGCCTGCTCTACGGCCTCGCCTGCCTGCCCGGCGGCCAGAGAGCCGAGCGTGAGGCCGAAAGGGTGCTGGCGGACGCCGACCGGCACGGGGACGACGTCGTGGCGGGAGCCACGGCCGTGCTGGCGGCGGCCCAATGGGAGTCCGGACGGCTCGCGACCGGGCTGCGGGCGGCCGAGGAGGCCGTCCGGCGGGCGGAGGCCGCGACCACGCCGGCGGGGCGCATCTACCCGCGCCTGCTGCTCGCCTCGATGCTGATCAGCGTCCGCCGGCTGGACGAGGCCCGCGCCGCGCTCGCGGCGGCCGCCGAGGAGACCGAGGCGCTCGGCCACGCCGCGTGGGCGTCCGGCCCGGCGGTGCTGACCGCGCGCGCCGAACTGGTCGCCGGGCACCTGGACGAGGCCGCGGCGCAGGCGCGGCGGGGAGCGCGGCTCAGCGAGACCACGGGCGCTCGCCTGTTCGGCCCGGCCGCCGACTCCGTGCTCGCCACCGTCGCGCTGCGCCAGGGAGACCTGCGCGCGGCGGAGCGCGACGCCGACGCCTGCCGCGCTCCCCGGTCCTGCACGTCCTGCAGGTCCGGGTCCTTCGCCGGATGGTGCGCGATCACGGCGGCCCAGGTCGCCGAGGCGCGGGACGGCCCGGCCGCCGCGATGGAGCGGCTCGCCCCGCCGCACGACCAGGGGCGCGCACCTCCGATCCCAGCAGAGGAACCGCACCGCTCCCCGATGTCAGCGGAGGAACCGCACCGCGTCCGCGTGCTCGCGGCCGAACCGGCGGCGTCGCCGTGGCTGGTCCGGGTCGCCCTCGCGGCGGGCGACCGCTCCGGCGCCCGGCTCGCCGTCGCCGCGGCCGAGGCCCTGGCGGACGACGCCCCCGGGTTCCCCGCCGTGCGCACCGCCGCCACGCACGCCCGCGGCCTGCTGGAAGGCGACCCGGAAGCGCTGGGTCTGGCCGCCAAGGAGGCCGCCGATCCCTGGGCCCGCGCCTCGGCCGCCGAGGACCTCGGGGTGGCACTCGCGGCCGCCGGCGACCGGCAGGGGTGCGTGCGGAGCCTGGACCAGGCGCTGGCCGGTTACGAGGAGAGCGGATCGGCCCGGGACGCGGCCCGGCTGCGGCGCCGGCTGCGCAGGGTGGGCGTGCGGCACCGGCACTGGGCCACGACCGAACGGCCCGTCACCGGCTGGGCCAGCCTGACCGACACAGAACGCACGGTGTCACTGCTGGTCGCCCAGGGATGGACGAACCGGCGGGTCGCCGAGCAGATGTTCATCAGCGTCCACACGGTGGCCTTCCACCTCCGCCAGATCTTCCGCAAGCTGGACATCAGGTCCCGCGTGGAGCTGACCCGGCTCATCCTCGAGCAACACCGCGAGGCCACCCCACCGGACCCACCGGAGCGCCGGGAGTAAGCCCGCCACGAAAGGGCTGGAGCGGCGCGGGAAAGACCGCGCACGTGCATGCGCGGGTGCAGACGCAGGAGCCGATCGCAGGTGCAACTGCGGGTGCAGGCGCAGGAGTCGGCCGCAGGTGCAAACGTCGGGTGCATGCGCCGGGTGCAGAAGCGGCTCAGCCGGACAGGCGGGATGCGCAGACGTGAGCCTGACGGACGCGGGACGCTTCTGGCGGATGGGCAGAGAGCTTCGGGCAGAGGCGCGGGTCGGTTCTGAGGGACGCGCGGGGCGGCTCAGACGGATGGGCGACCGCTCTGGGCGGAGGTGCCGGTCGAACCTGGTGGACGCGCGGGGCGGCTCAGGCGGAGGCGCGGTTGGGGTGGTAGGTGTGGATCTGGTCGTAGGCGAAGGAGGAGGCGACGGCCGGGGCCTTGAAGGCCGCCCACACCAGCTTGCCGTGGCCTTCGGTCACCCTCCAGCCCCACGAGCAGCTCAAACTTTCAATCAGGTGCAGCCCGCGGCCGCTCTCGGCGAAGTAGTCGGCGGGGGCGATGACGGGCGGCCGGTCGTGCGGGTCGGACACGGCGCACACCAGGTGGGAGGCCCGGTGCAGCAGGCGCAGCCGGGTGGGTTCACCGGCGTGCCGCATGGCGTTGGTCACGAGCTCGGAGACCACCAGCCGCGTGTCATAGGCCAGCTCCTGCAGCCCCCAGTTGTTCAGCGTCGCCACGGTGAAGTCTCTGGCCATCTTGATGGTGGCACCCGTGCGGCCGAGCGCGCACAGTTCGGCGGCGACGGGTTCCCACGAGTCGCCCTCCATCGCGGGCAGCAGCCACCAGGGAGCCTCACCCCGTATGACGGACTGGCGGCGTGCCTGGTGTGCGGTCATCAAGGTCCTCACTATGTTGGGGCCGATCACGCGGCCCGGACATGACGTGGGCCAGTCAATCTTTCTTCACGGTTCGTTCCGATGCAAGTACGGATGCACGTGCAAATCGCACTTTTTCCCAGAGAAATCGGACATAAAGCTATTTGGGGCATTTTCTAGATAAATGAAGCTTCAACAACCGTCGGCGTCCCCGCGTGGTGTACGAGCACCGCCCGAGGATGAGACACTGTCGGCTGCTCATTCATCCGTGGCTCCAGGAGCTGCCATGATCACGGCCCTCGGACAAGACGACGAAGTACCTGACGGACATATCCTCGCCTATTCGCGGGGCGGCCCCACCGCACTGCGCATCCTGCTCGGGGCCAACCTGCGCCGATTGCGCATCGCGCGCAGCATCACCCGCGAGGCGGCGGGCGATGCCATCCGCGCCTCGCACGCCAAGATCAGCCGTCTGGAGCTCGGCCGGGTCGGCTTCAAGACGCGTGACATCACCGACCTGCTCACCCTCTACGGCGTGACCGATCCCGACGAGCGTGCCACGTTCCTCAAGCTCGCCCAGCAGGCCAACGCCCCGGGCTGGTGGCAGAAGTACAGCGACCTGCTGCCGACGTGGTTCGAGCTCTACGTCGGCCTGGAAGAGGCCGCCTCGGTCATCCGCACCTACGAGATCCAGTTCGTCCCCGGCCTCACCCAGACCGAGGACTACGCCCGTGCGGTCATCATGCTCGGCCACTCGGACGCCTCCGCGGAGGAGATCGACCGGCGGGTGGCCCTGCGCATGGCCCGCCAGCGCCAGGTGATCTCCCCCGACGGCCCGCGGCTGTGGGCCCTGGTGGACGAGGCCGCCCTGCGGCGTCCCCTCGGCGGGCGGAACGTCATGCGCGCCCAGGTCGACCGCCTGCTGGAGCTCACCGAGTCGCCGACCATCACGGTGCAGGTCGTGCCGTTCGGGCAGGGCGGCCACGCGGCTGCCGGCGGCCCGTTCACGATCCTGCGCTTCACCGAGTGCGACCTGCCCGACGTGGTGTACATGGAGCAGCTCACCAGCGCCCTCTACCTGGACAAGCGCGAAGAGACCGACCCGTACATGAAGGTCATGGACCGCCTTTGCGTGGAGGCCGCGAACGTCGCCGAGTCCCGCCGGTTCCTTGACGCGCTCCGCAAGGAGATGTGAGACCACTCCGCAGCATTTGCGGGTATATGTGGCCGTTTGTCGGGCACGGGATAGCGAGAAAGGAAGTAAACGCAGCTCAGAGGAGGCAACATGCTCCAGGGCAAGACGATCGCTTTTCTCGTGGCTCCCGAGGGCATCGAGCAGATCGAGCTGACCGAACCGTGGAAGGCCGTGGAACAGGCCGGGGGCACCCCGCGCCTGGTCTCCACGCAGCGCGGCCAGGCCCAGGCGTTCAATCACCTGGACAAGGCCGACACCTTCGACATCGACGCGACCGTCGATGAGGTGAGCGTCGACGACTTCGACGGCCTGGTGCTGCCCGGCGGCGTCGCCAACCCCGACTATCTGCGGACGCAGGAGAACGCCGTCCGGTTCGCCCGCGGCTTCTTCGACGCCGGCAAGCCGGTCGCGGCGATCTGCCACGCGCCGTGGACGCTGATCGAGGCGGGCGTGGTCGGCGACCGCGCGACGACGTCCTGGCCGAGCCTGAAGACCGATCTGGAGAACGCGGGCGCGTCCTGGGTCGACCAGGAGGTCATGGTCTGCGCCAACGGGCCGAACAAGCTCATCACCAGCCGCAGGCCCGACGACCTCAAGGCCTTCTGCCAGGCCGCGGTCGACGCCTTCGGCGGGCACTGACCCGGTCCGGTGGCGCGGCCCGCGCGGCGGCCGCGCCACCGGCGCCCGGCGCGCGGCGCGGGAACGAGGCGAGCCGAAACCCGTCATCTCGTTGTGGGGGATATCGGCGTCTGCCATGCTTTCCGCAATCAGCGGCAGATGGGCATGTCGCGTGGCATGAAAGATCCTGACATGACCGAGATATTCACTCTCGGCGAGGCGCTGGGCATCGTCTCCGCCGATCGCCTCCGGCACGACACCGACGTGCGGCTCGACGTCGCGGGCGCCGAGTTCACCGCCGCCGTGGGCCTGGCCCGCCTGGGCCACTCCGTCACCTGGCTCGGCCGGGTCGGCGCCGACGAGCTCGGCGCCCGCGTCCTCACCGTGCTGCGGGGCGAGGGGGTGGACGTCTCGCACGCGCAGACCGACCCCGTCGCGCCCACCGGCCTGGCCATCAGGCAGCGGCGCATCGGCCGGGTCGGGCATGTCGTTCACTACCGGGGCGGTTCGGCCGGCTCGCGGCTCGGCCCCGGCGACATCCCGGCGCGCGCTCTGCAGTCGGCCAAGGTGCTCCACGTCACCGGCATCACCCCGGCCCTGAGCGGCACCGCCTGGAGCGCCGCCCACCACGCGATCAAGCTCGCCAGGGAGGCCGGCGTCGCCGTGTCGGTCGACGTCAACCACCGGCCGCAGCTCTGGGTCGACCGCCAGGAGGCCGTCGAGGCGCTCAGCGAGCTGGCGGCGGGCGCCGACGTGCTGTTCGCGAACCAGGACGAGCTGCAGCTCATCGAACCGGCCATTGGAACGGTCCGCGAGCTGGTGGTCACCCGGGGCGGCAAGGGCGCGAGCGCCACCATCAACGGCATGCGCTACGACGCCCAGGCCGCGCCGGTGACCGTCGTCGACCCCGTCGGCGCGGGAGGCGCGTTCGCCGCCGGCTACCTCAGCGGCATGCTGGAGGAGCTCCATCCCACCGATCGGCTGCGCCGCGGCTCCGCCCTCGCCGCCTTCACCATCGCCAGCCACAGCCCCTGGCAGGGCCTGCCGACCCGCTCGGAGCTGCCCCCGCTCACCTTCTGACACCGGCGCCGGCCGTGCGCCGCCGCTACCAGGCCAGGCCGACGCTGAGCCCGTTCGGCCACACCACCGGCATCCCGCCCTGCGGGCCGACGCCGCCGATGATCTTCCCCACGCACCCGGTGGCGGAGAACACGGCCGCCACCGCGGGGATGCCGGGCGAGCCGAAGGTGTTCTTGATCGAGGCCAGCGGGAACGGGGTGTCCACGCACCCGCCGCCCGGCGGCAGGTAGATCATCTTGCCGGAGTAGTTGTAGCCGCTGTACGCGCAGATGGACCCGGGCTTGCAGTCCTCGGCGGCGGCCTGCGCGGCCTGTGGCGCGAGCGACAGCACCGCGGCTCCCGCGACGACGGCGAGCGAGACCAGACGCGCGCCTCGGCGTACGGACATCGAGTACCCCCTTGTCGGACGATCATTGACGGCTCCGGCACATCACCGGACCCGGTCGGGCACCCCGGCGTGCCGGCGCCACCCGGTGAGACGGCCGGACGAGATGCGCCACGGCCGTGCGTTCCGCCGCGCCCGCCCGCGGCCTGCTCGACCGCGCACCCCTGGCCGGTTCGCTCCTGAATCAAGCCGCCCACCTGCGGGACGGTCAACCCCCGGCCGGGCGTCCGGCGTGTCGGCCATGGCCGGGGCCCGGACCGGCGCCGTGCAGCGTGAAAGTTGCATCGTCAAAGTTTCGGCGTGGCCCCGCCCGGCCATGCCGGGAATCCTCCTCGCCGCCTCACCCCCTTCCCCTTATATGCCTTGCGTGGCATATAAGGCGTACGGCATAGTGGCCGGGTGACCGATGCCGTCTGGTCTGTACTGGCGGATCCGCATCGCCGGGCGATGCTCGATCTGCTACGCGAACGTCCCCGCACCGTGGGCGAGCTGGTCGGCGCGCTGCGCCTGTCGCAGCCCACCACGTCCAAGCACCTGCGCGTGCTGCGCGACGCGGGCTTCGTGCGGGTCGAACGCGACGCCCAGCGCCGGGTGTACACCATCGACCCCGCGCCGCTGGCCGAGCTGGACGCGTGGCTCGCCCCCTACAAGCGGCTGTGGAACGAACGCCTCGACGCGCTGGAGCGCCATCTCGACACCACAGGCCGGACGGATCTCGACACCACGAAGGAGAGCTGATGGACCTCGGAACCTACATCGAGCACCAGGGCCGCCCGGCCGTCCGCTTCGAGCGCGTCTACGACCATCCGGTGGAACGCGTCTGGGAGGCCGTCGCCACGCCGGAGGGGCTGGCGCACTGGTTCCCGTCGGCGGTCGAGCTCGAACCGCACGCCGGCGGGAAGATCACCTTCTCCGGCGACCCGAACATGGAACCGATGACGGGCACCGTCGTGGCGTTCGAGCCGCCGCGCCGCCTGGCGTTCACCTGGGGCGGCGACGAACTGCGCTTCGAGCTCGAACCGGCCGGCGACCACGGCTGCCGGCTCACGCTCGTCAACGTCCTTGAGCAGGACGACACGGCCGCGCGGAACGCGGCCGGCTGGAGCGTCTGCCTGGCCGAGCTGGACAAGCACCTGGCGGGCGGCCGCGCCGACGGACCGCACAGCGCCACCACCCTGTCGTGGCAGCCGTTGTACGAGGCGTACGTCGCCTCCGGCATGCCTTCCGGCGCCCCGGTCCCCGGCATGCCCGCCGACGACGCCGGCGCCACGAGCTGACCGCGGTCACCGTGACGTGCGGCTCACGCTGGGACGATGGCGTCCCGGTGGCGGAATGCAGGGTCGGGGCGGGCGCGAATGTCGTCCTTTCATAGGACGTATGCTCGGATGCGTGAGCGAACGAAGCGTACGTGCGCGGCCGCTGGCGCTGATCCAGGACGACCTCGTCGACTACGAGCAGGCCATGGACCGCATGAACGACATGGTCGCGGCGCGGCAGCGCGACGAGATCCCGGACACCCTGTGGCTGCTCAGCCACCCGTCGGTGTTCACCGCCACCAAGCGCACCGCCGCCGAGCACCTGCCCGACCCCTCGCACGGCATCCCGGTCGTGCTCACGGGCCGAGGGGGCCAGCTGACCTACCACGGGCCCGGCCAGCTCGTCGGCTACCTCATCGTCCAGCTCCGGCGGGACGAGGGCGTCGTCGACTACGTCCGAGAGGTGGAGCTGCGCATGGTGGAGGCGCTGGAGAAGCTCGGCCTGGCGGCCGAGCGCCGCGAGACGCCGCCGGGGTCCGAGCTGCTCACCGGCGTCTGGACGCGGGAGACCGGCCGCAAGATCGTCTCGATCGGCATGCGCGCGAGCAAGGGGGTCACCAGTCACGGCTTCGCGCTGAACGTCGACGGCGACCTCGAACCGTGGCACTACGCCATCCCGTGCGGCATGCCCGAGGTGGACATGACCTCGCTGGCCCGCGAACTGCCCGAGCCGCCGTCCCCCGAGCACGTCCGCCGGGCGGTCGCCGAGGCGTACGAGGCGTCCGCCTCCTGAGCCGCCCGGCGGCGCCGGGCCCGCGCCTCGCCGTACGAGGCGCGGGCGGCGTGCCGGGGTGCGCGAAGGTCAGCCGACGGACTCGTCCGCCGGGAGCTCGTCGACGTTACGGCGGGGGCCGGTGAACCAGCGCCGCGCCGACAACGCCCACCACAGGGCGATGCCGAGCAGCACGGCGCCGACGGCGATCGGCGCGTAGTTGACCGACGTCCAGGTGAAGTCGGCCGAGCCCGGCACGCCCGCGGGGCTGACCGGCATGATGAAGTACACCGAGATGACGGCGATCTCGATCACCGCGATCCAGCAGAACAGCCTGTACTTGCCGCCCAGCGTCCACGGCCCCGGCCGGAACGCGGCGCCCATGCGCAGCCGCAGCCAGATCGGGATGAGGAAGGCCAGATAGAGCCCGATCACCGCGATCGAGACCACGGCCAGGAAGGCCACCGGGGTGGTGGTCCCGGGAGGGGCGTACAGGGCGGGCAGCGTGATCAGCAGCGCGACGGCGCAGCCGGCGAGGATCGCGTTCACCGGCGTCCTGTTGCGGTCGACGCGCGACCACAGCCGCCATCCGGGCACGGCGCCGTCCCGGGAGAACGCGTAGGTCATACGGGACATCGAGGTCACGCAGCTCATGCCGCAGAAGAACTGGCCGATCGTCGAGATCCCGAAGATCACCGTGGCCAGGCTCGGCGTCAGCGACGAGGTGAAGATCGCGCCGACGAAGCCGGCCTCCTCGTTGACGGCGTCCACGTCGGTGGCCGCGAACAGGAAGGCCAGCAGCAGCACCCATCCGCCGATGGCCGAGTAGAAGATCGACTTCCACAGGCCCTTCGCGGCGGACATGGCGGCGCCGTGCGTCTCCTCCGAGACGTGGGCGCAGGCGTCGAAGCCGGTGATCGTGTACTGGGTGAGCAGGAAGCCGAGCGGCAGCACGTACAGCCAGAACGTCGACCCCGAGGCGCCGGAGCCGAAGCCGGAGTTGTTGAACTGCTCGAACAGGAAGCCGACGCTCTGGTGCTCGGACGGCCCGAAGATCAGGATCAGCACGACCGCGGCGGCGCCGAACACGTGCCACCACACCGAGATGTTCTGCAGCACCGAGATCAGCCGGTGGCTGAAGATGTTGATGAGCGCGTGCAGCACCAGGACGACCGCGAACAGCAGGAACGTCTGGCGCAGCGGGTCGCCGTTCGCCCAGCTCTCGCTGAACCGGCCGATGGTGATGTTCAGGAACGTCGCGCAGCCGTAGTCCACCGAGGCGGTGACCGCGATGAGGCCGATCAGGTTGAGCCAGCCGGTGAACCAGCCGTGCACGGGCCTGCCGAGCTTGGCGGCCCACCAGTAGATGCCGCCGGCCGTCGGGTAGGCCGAGACCAGCTCGGACATGCAGAGGCCGATGATGAGGATGAACGCCGAGATCAGCGGCCAGCCGACGGAGATGGCGATCGGCCCGCCGTTGTTCCAGGCCTGGCTGAACGTCGTGAAGCATCCGGCCAGGATGGAGATGATCGAGAAGGAGATCGCGAAGTTGGAGAATCCGCTCCAGGTTCGCGAGAGCTCCTGCTTGTATCCGAGCTCGGCCAGGCGTTTGGCGTCGTCGTCGAGGATGGGCTGGGCCATTCAGGCCTCCTTGCGTGGTGCGGGTGGCGCCGTGGTGCGTGCGGGGCTGTGCGGGCGGTGACCGGTGGCCGTGCGGGCGGTCACCGCTGCGGGAAGTGCCGGGGGGTTGCCGTACTGCGAGGTGGGTGCCGTGCTGCGAGGGGGCTGCGAGGGGGCTGCGAGGGGGCTGCTAGAAGGCTGCCGGGAGGCTGGGCTCGGGTGGGGTGAGCCGGGTTGGGCGGGACGGGTCAGTCGGCCGGCGGGTCCTGCGCGGAGGCGGAGGTTCCCGCGGACCGGTCGGAGGAGGCGGAAGGGGTCGGTGCGGAGGGCGCGGGCGGCCGCGGGGCGGGCGGCGGCGCCGCGCCTCCCACCGGGCGGCGCCCGCCTCGGACGTCGTCGATGAGCCGGCCGAACCCCGGATCGTCGAGATCGCGGGCGGCCTGGGCGAACTTGTCGGCGGCCTCGGCCTCGTAGTCGAAGTCGGCCGCCGCGGCATGCTCGGCGAGCAGGCCGTGGTGGACGCTGAACCACAGCGTCCAGGTGAAGTTGGACATGATCAGATAGAGCCGGACTCTTGCCGCGGGATCTTCGTCCCCGTAGTAGGCCCGCGTCAACCGTCCGACCATCTCGGGGTCGTAATCGGCCTCGGCGGCGATGTCGCCCAGCTCGAACGCCGGGTCGTTGTTGCCCGACAGCTGGTAGTCCACGATGCGGACCGCCGAGCCGTCGAAGATGAAGTTCTCCGGCAGCAGGTCGTTGTGGCAGGGGACGGCCCGCGCCGGCCGCGCGGCCAGCGCGGCCTCGATCTCGGCGACCACGGGCAGCCGGTCCTCGTACCCGGCCGGAACGCGCAGCCCGTGGGCGCGGCACAGCGTCAGCAGCTCGTCGAGCTTCCGGAAGATCGAGAAGTCGGTCGCGAAGAGCGGCCCGGCGTGCAGGCGGCGGCAGGCCAGGGCGATGCCCTCGGCCATCTTCGGGTCGCGCACCGCCGCGGCGTCGAGCGTGACGCCGTCGATGTACTCCAGCAGCACCGCGCCGGGCAGCCGCAGCAGCACCCTCGCCCCCACCCCCGCCTCGGCGGCCCGGACCGTGTTGACGATCTCCAGGTCGAGCGGGATGCCGAGCCCGGCGGCGGAGACGCGCGGGTCCAGGACCCTCAGCAGCCAGCGGTCACCGGCCTCGGTGTCGACGCGCACGATGTGGTGGCTCAGGCCGCCCTTGATCTGGGTAGGGACGACCGGCCGGCCCGCCCAGGCCGCCACGAGTTCGAGTGCCGAGCCGAGCTCTGGCACGCGGGCCTCCTTTTGGTCTACCTTCAGACCATTGATCCGATTCTGCGGGCCGGTTGTTACACGGGGGTACCAATGGTGAGACTTCCCGCCGAAGCGCAGGCCGTGGTCATCGGCGGCGGCGTCGCCGGATGCAGTGTCGCCTACCACCTGGCCCGACTCGGCTGGACCGATGTCATCCTGCTCGAACAACACGAGCTGACGGAAGGCACCACCTGGCACTCGGCCGGATTCGTCGGCCAGCTCAGGTCGACCGTCACCCAGACCCGCATGATCATGTATTCGGCCGGACTGTACCCCGAACTGCGCGAGCTGACCGGGCTCGACCCCGGCTGGCACGGCGTGGGCGGCCTGCGGCTGGCCACCACGGCCGAGCGGCACGAGGAACTGCTGCGCCAGGCCGGCGCCGCCGAGACCTACGGCCTGGACATGGATCTGGTCTCGGCGCACGAGGCCCAGGCCATGCTGCCGCTGCTTGAGGTCGGCGACGTGCGGGCGGCCCTGTGGCTGCCGGGAGACGGCTGGCTGGACCCCGCGAGCCTCGCCCGCGCCCTCGCCGCCGGCGCCGAGAAGCTCGGCGTGCGCATCGTCACCGGCGTCCAGGTGACCGGCTTCGACGTCCGGGACGGGCGGCTGCGCGGCGTCCGGGCCGGTGAGCAGGTCATCGCCACCGAGACCGTCGTCAACGCGGCGGGGGCGGCGGCCGGGCGGCTCGGCCGGCCGGCCGGCGCCGACATCCCGATCGTGCCGATCAAGCACCAGTACGTCGTCACCCGGCCGTTCGGCGTCCCCGCCTCGACGCCCACGGTGCGCGACCCGGACAACATCGTGTACTTCCGCGAGGAGGACGGCGGCATCCTCGTCGGCGGGTACATCCGCACGCCGCAGGTCTGGGAGGCGGCGGCGCCGCTCGCCGAGCCGCGCACGCTCTTCGAGCCCGACATGGACAAGTTCGCCGAGTCGTGGGAGTCGGCGCGGCGCAGGCTCCCCGGGCTGCCCGTCGCCGGCGGGCAGGACGCGGCGGCGTTCGCCAAGGTGGTGCACGGGCCGGAGGCCTTCACCCCCGACGGGGAGTTCCTGCTCGGCGAGACCTCGGTGGCGGGCCTGTGGGTCGCGGCCGGGTTCTGCGTGCACGGCCTCGCGGCGGCGGGCGGCGTCGGCAAGGTCATGGCCGAGTGGATCGTCGACGGCACGCCCGAGTACGACGTCTTCGGCATGGACGTCCGCCGGTTCGGCGCGCACGCCCGCGGCTCCCGCTGGGCGCGCGCCAAGGCGCTGGACTCCTACAGCAAGTACTACGACGTGGTCTACCCCGGCGAGGAGCGGACGGCGGCGCGCCCGCTGCGCCGGTCTCCGGCCTATCCGCGCCACGCCGAGCTGGGGGCCGAGTTCGGCGAGAAGGCCGGCTGGGAGCGGGTGAACTGGTTCGCCGGCCCGCCGCCCTCCCCCGAGGACGAGGAGTTCCGCCCGGCCGGGTGGGCCGGGCGGATCTGGTCGCCGGCCATCCGGGCCGAGTGCCTGGCCGCCCGCGACGCCGCCGCCCTGTTCGACCAGACGTCCTTCGCGAAACTGGAGATCACCGGGCTGGCCGGGTTGCAACGCCTGTGCGCCAACGACCTCGACCGGCCCGTCGGGACGGTGGTGTACACCCAGCTGCTGAACGAGCGCGGGGGCATCGAAGCCGACGTGACCGTCACCCGGCTGGCCGCCGACCGCTTCCGCATGGTCACCGGGACGGCGTTCGGCGTCCACGACGCGGGGTGGCTGCGCAGGAACGGGGTGGACGTGCGGGACGTCACCTCGGCGTACGCCTGCTACTGCCTGTGGGGGCCGAAGGCGCTGGACATCCTCGGCGAGCTCAGCGACGACGACCTGACCTTCGGCTACATGCGGGCGCGCGAGATCAGCGTCGGACACGTGCCGGTGCTGGCCCAGCGGGTGACCTTCGCCGGCGAGTTCGGCTGGGAGCTCTACTGTCCCTCCGAGTACGGCCTGACCCTGTGGGACGTGCTGGCCGAGGCCGGCGCGCCGCACGGCATGCGCCCGGCCGGGTACCGCGCGCTGGACTGCCTGCGGCTGGAGAAGGGCTACCGCGTCTGGGGGCTGGACATCACGCCGGAGACCACTCCCCTGGAGGCCGGCCTGGGCTTCGCCGTCGCCGCGGGCAAGGACTTCGTCGGGCGCGACGCGCTCGCCGCGCCGCGCCGCTCGCTGCGCTGCCTGGTGCTCGCCGACCCGCGGCAGGTCTGCCTCGGCGGCGAACCGGTGCGGGTCGGCGGCGTCCCCGCCTCACGGGTCACCAGCGGAGGGTACGGCCACCGCGTCGACCGCTCGATCGCCTACGCCTACCTGCCGGCGGGGGAAGAGCCGACGGCCGCCGGAACGGTCGAGGTGGGGGTCAACGGCCGCTGGGTGCCGGCCGAGATCGCGGCCGAGCCGCTCTACGACCCGGGCCACAGGCGGGTACGCCGCCTGCCCGGCTCATGAAAGGCCGGCGCACAGGCGGGTCCGCCGCCCGCCCGGCTCAGGGGCGGTGCACAACCGTCTTACAGCAGTCGTGCGGCAGGGTTGAACGGCGCTCCGAGCGCGCATAGACCTACGTAATCCTTCTGACCCGCGCGGCGTCCCGACACGGGGGGTGGCCGCACGCGCGGAGAGGTCGACGAGAAGGAGTCCACCGAGCGCGACGGCACCCGACGTCCGAGGAGGCGGCATGGGCACTACGTCCGGCACGTCTGGCATGTCCGGCACGTCCGGCACCAGCGCCACGGTCACGGCGGATCCCGCCGTGACGGGCACGTCCGGCACGGGCGAGGTGGTGAACCTCATGGACGCCGAGCTCATGCGCGACCCGTTCCGGGGCTTCGCCCGGCTGCGCGAGCAGGCGCCCCTGGTGCAGGGCACCATCTTCGGGCAGGGCACGCGGATCTGGCTGGTCACCCGGTACGACGAGGTCAAGACCGTCCTCGGCGACCCGCGCTTCGTGAACGACCCCGCCAGCGTCGCCGGTCTGGACGCCGGGAGCGTCCGCGAGCGGGCGATAAAAGCGCGCGGCATCCCCGAGGAGTACGCCCGGTACATCCTGGACAGCGTGCTGAACGCCGACGGTGAGGACCACCTGCGGCTGCGCAGGCTGGTGTCGCGCACGTTCACCGCGCGCCGGGTCCTGGAGCTGCGGCCGCGCGTCGAGCAGATCACCCAGGGGCTTCTCGACCGGCTGCCCGGCCTCGCGCGGGACGGCGTCGTCGACCTGATCGAGCACGTGGCCTACCCGCTGCCGATCACGGTCATCTGCGAGCTGGTGGGCATCCCGGAGGAGGACCGCCGGCAGTGGCGCCGATGGGGCAAGGCGCTCGGCACCCTGGAGGCGGACGACACGGCCACCGCCGTGCGCGAGATGGTCGACCACATCCACGAGCTGATCCGGCGGCGTCGCGCGGCGCCCGGCGGTGACCTGCTGACCGGGCTCATCCGCACCCACGACGAGGACGGGGACCGGCTCAGCGACACCGAGATGGTCACCCTCGTGCTCACACTCGTGCTCGCCGGACACGAGACCACCGCCCACCTGATCGGGAACGGCGTCGCCGCCCTGCTCACCCATCCCGACCAGCTCGCCCTGCTGCGCGAGGACCCCTCGCTGATGCCCCGCGCGGTGCACGAGCTGATGCGCTGGTGCGGGCCCGTCCAGGGCACCCAGCTGCGGTACGCCGCCGAGGACGTGGAGCTCGGCGGCATGCCGGTGCGCAAGGGCGAGGCCCTGATGGCCGTGCTGGTCGGCGCCAACCACGACCCCCGCGTGTTCCGCGAGCCCGAACGGCTCGACATCACCCGCGCGCCGGACGGCCGCAAGGAGACGCACGTGGGGTTCGGCAGCGGCCTGCACTACTGCCTCGGGGCCGCGCTCGCGCGCCAGGAAGCCGAGGTGGTCCTCGGCGCGCTGCTGCGGCGCTTCGCCGGCCTGCGCCTGGCCGTCGCCCCGGAGAAGCTGGAACGCCGGCTCATGCCGGCCTCCTGGCGGCTCGCGCGACTTCCCGTCCACCTGTGATCCCTGGATGCTTGGATCTCTGGACACTCGATCCTTCGATCCTTGGATTCGCTGGATCCCGGACCGGCGACCGGCACCTGGCGGCCGTTCTGACTCGGCGGCCGGCGGGCCGCCGAGCCCTCGGCCGCGTCAGCGGCGGTAAGAGCTTTCGTAGGACAAGGGCGCCTTCGGTACCAAGACCCACATGATGAGGTAGACGATGACCTGCGTGCCGGGCAGGATGCACGACAGGATGAAGAGCAGGCGCACCGTGGTGGGCCGCCAGCCCCAGCTCTCGGCGATGCCGCCGCAGACACCCGCGATCACCTTGTGCCTTCTTGACCTGTGCATGAGACTCCTCCCCCGTTCCGTTGTCTTGACCAACGAGTGACACTCCTGCCCGGTTCCGGGACGGACATTCGTCACCGCCGGGCCACGCACGCTTCACGAGGCGGGGAAGCCTTAGGGTGGCAATCCCCTGACTATGGAGAACGACGTGGACCTCCCGACCCTGCAGGCGCAGCGCCGCCTGATCGTCCGACAGAAGATCACCATGATGGTGAACCGTTATGTGGTCCACATCGAGCAGCCCGACGGCTCCGAGGGGCCGATGGTCGCCTTCGCCGAGCAGAAGCGCCTGGCCTTCAAGGAACAGGTCACCCTGTACACCGACGAGTCGCGCCAGTACGTGCTCGCCGGCTTCAAGGCCCGCAAGGTGATCGACCTGGGCAGCGGGTACGACGTCTTGGACCACGCGGGCCAGCCCATCGGCTTCTTCCGCAAGGAGTTCGGCGCGTCGCTGCTGCGCTCCACGTGGCACTTCCAGCAGCCGGGCCTGCCGACGGTCACCGGCCAGGAGCGCAACGTGCTGGTCAGCATTCTGCGCCGGTTCGTCGACTCGCTGTCGTGGCTGCCCTACCACTTCGACTTCGGCGCCGGAGCGCAGATCGCCTTCTCGGTGGACCGCAAGTACGGCCTGCGCGACCGTTACCTCGTGGACATCCAGGACCCGCGGCTGGACCGGCGGGTGATCATCGCGATGGCCGTCGCCCTCGACGCGCTCCAGTCCCGCTGATGGGAGTCACCGGGTCCGCTGATCGGGCGGATCCGGTGCCTCACCGCCCGTGCTCCGCCGGTTGCGGCAAGCTCGGTACATGACCGTGGACGAGTCACGCGCCGGAGACCTGCCCGTCCGTCACGTGCTGCCGGAGCTGCGCGCGGCGCTCGAGAAGGCCGGCGGCGCCGTGCTGGCGGCGCCGCCGGGCACCGGCAAGACCACCCTGGTGCCGCTGGACCTGGCCGGCCTGCGCTCCGGCGGCCCGCCGCGCCGGGTGATCGTGGCCGAGCCCAGGCGCATCGCGACCCGGGCGGCGGCCGCGCGCATGGCATGGCTGCTCGGCTCGCGGGTCGGCGAGGACGTCGGGTTCACCGTGCGCGGCGAGCACCGGCCCGGCAGGCGGGTCCAGGTCATGACGACCGGCGTGCTCCTCCAGCGGCTCCAGCGCGATCCGGAGCTCGAAGGGGTCGACGCCGTGCTGGTGGACGAGTGCCACGAGCGCCATCTGGACGCCGACACCGCGCTGGCGTTCCTGCTCGACGTCCGCGAGACTCTGCGGCCCGACCTGTGGCTGCTCGCCGCCTCGGCGACCGCCGACACCGCGCCGTGGTCCCGGCTGCTCGCGGACGCGCCCGTGGTGCGCGCGTCGGGCACGACCCACGCCGTGCGGGTGGTGTGGGCCCCGCCTCCGCGCCCGGTCGCCCCGCCGCACGGCATGCGCGTCGACCCCGCGCTGCTGGCCCACGTGGCCGCGGTGGTCAGGCGGGCCCTCGGCGAGCGGGACGGCGACGTGCTGTGCTTCCTGCCCGGCGTCGGGGAGATCGGCCGGGTGGCGGCGGCGCTCGCCGGCCTGCCCGGCGAGGTCGACGTCCTCCAGGCCCACGGCCGGGCCGAAGGGCTCGACGCCGTGCTGTCGCCCGGCCCGCGCAGGCGGGTGATCCTCGCCACGTCGGTGGCCGAGTCGAGCCTGACCGTCCCCGGGGTGCGGGTGGTGGTGGACGCGGGGCTCGCCCGCGAGCCGCGCACCGACCACGGCCGCGGCCTCGGCTCGCTGACCACCGTGCGGGTCTCCCGGGCGTCCGCCGAGCAGCGGGCCGGCCGGGCGGGACGGGAAGCGCCCGGCACGGTCTACCGGTGCTGGACCGAGGCCGAGCACGGACGGCTCCCCGACCAGGCCCAGCCCGAGATCGCCCTGGCCGACCTGACGGCGTTCGCGCTCCAGGCGGCCTGCTGGGGCACGCCGGACGCCTCCGGGCTCGCGCTGCTCGACCCGCCGCCCGCCGCGTCCATGGCCGTGGCCCTGCGCACGCTGCACGCGCTCGGCGCGCTGGCCGACGGGCGCGTCACCGAGCGCGGCCGCCGGATGGCCGGGGTCGGCGTCCATCCCCGGCTCGCCCGCGCCCTCCTCGACGGGCCGCCGCGGGCCGCCGAGGTGGTGGCGCTGCTGTCGGAGGAGCTTCCCCGTTCGGCCTCCGACGACCTGGTCGCGCTGTGGCGGGAGGCACGGCGCGGCGGGTCGCCCGCCTGGCGCAGAGAGACCCGCCGCCTCACCCAGGCCGCCCAGGCGGCCGGAGCGCGCGCCCCGGCGTCGGACGGCGGCGGCGACGACGCGGTGGCCGGGCTCGTGGTGGCGCTGGCCTACCCCGAGCGGGTGGCGCGCCGCCGCGGCGGCGGCCACCTCATGGTGTCCGGCACGGCCGCGGAGCTGCCCCGCGACTCCCGGCTAGCGTCGGCGGAGTGGCTGGCCGTCGCGGTCGCCGACCGGCCGGCCGGCTCGGCGTCCGCCCGCGTGCGGCAGGCCGTGGTCATAGACGAGGACGTCGCGAGACAGGCCGCCATGCCGTTCCACCAGGTGGAGGAGGAGATCCGCTGGGACGGCGACGTGGTGGCCCGCCGGGTCGAGCGCCTGGGTGCGATCGAGCTGTCGTCGGCCCCGCTGCGGGACGCCGACGTCAGCGAGGCGATCATGTCAGGGCTGCGCGCAGAAGGGCTCTCACTGCTGCGCTGGACGCCCGAGGCGGTGACGCTGCGCGACCGCATGGCGTTCTGCCACCGGGTGCTGGGCGAGCCCTGGCCGGACGTCTCCGACGCCGCCCTCGTCGAGGGGGCGGCCGGCTGGCTCGACCTTCCGCGTGCGCGCCGCCGCTCCGACCTGGAACGGGTGGACGTGGCGGCGGCGCTCCGGCGGCTGCTGCCGTGGCAGGCCCGGCTGGACGACGTCGCCCCCGAACGCATCACCGTGCCGAGCGGGTCGCGGGTCCGCGTCGACTACTCGGGCGACCAGCCGGTGCTGGCGGCCAAGCTGCAGGAGCTGTTCGGCTGGGACGCGGCGCCGCGCGTCGCCGGAGTCCCCCTGGTGGTCCACCTGCTCTCGCCCGCGGGCCGGCCCGCGGCCGTCACCGCCGACCTGGCGTCCTTCTGGCAGGAGGGCTACCGCGCCGTCCGCGCGGAACTGCGCGGACGGTATCCCCGGCACCCCTGGCCGGAGGATCCCCGCACCGCGGCCCCCACCCGTGGCGTCAACCGCCGGAGGCCGGGCTGATCGGCGTCCCGGTCGCGCACCACCGAACCGCAAAGCGGTAAATCAACGGGAAGACACCGACAAAGCCCGCGAGTTTCTCTAGAAAGCCTTTTTCCTGACTTAGCCATACGAACGTTGTTCCACGTATCTCGGTTCCATCAAGAAACCGGGTTCGACTACTCTCCGTGTCAACCTCCGGCGCAGGTCGCGCGATTTCCATGTGTCAGGTACGCCGTGGCCGCACCCACTGAGCCGGAGAGGTTCGGACCGCTCGATGAAATGGTCGAATATCTGCTTTATCGCACTGGGAGCCGTCAGCGCGGCGTGCGGGTGGCTGGCCTTCCTGCCGCTTCCGGGGGACGCCCGCATGCTCACCGCCAGTCCCGGCCTCGTCGTACACCTGCGGCCGTGGATGCTCGCCGCCTGCCTCGCCGCCGCGGTCGCGCTCGTGATCCTGCGTGACGGCGGGTACCGCGAGCGGGCGAAGGAGCCCGAGACCTCCCCCTTGGACGGCGTCACGGTGGCCACCATGCAGAGGGTGCTGGCGCTCCGGGACGAGGCCACCCGCTCCGACAAGCTCGCCTCGGCGCCGATCTTCCTGGCGATGATCCTCCAGCCGGAGAAGTCGCGGACGCGGACCGTGGAGACCCTCTCCCTGCAGGGCCGCGTCGTCGTCCAGGACGTGCGCATCGAGATGTCCCTGTCGGCACTGGAGGGCCCGTGGAACGCGCCGGCGGCCCCCGCCCCGGGCCCGCGTACCCGGCGGCGCCGCGCCGAGGAGGCCCCGCCGGAGCCGGCCGGGGAGGTCTACGTGCCCATCCTCACCTGCCTCAAGCGGGAGATGGTGGACAACTTCGAGGTCAGGGACCGCGAGGGGAACTCGCTCGACATCCTGTGCCACGACGAGACGATCCAGCTCGTCTCGTCGTCACTGCACTTTCTGATCAAGCTCGCGCTGAGCGACGCCGGCGGCGCCGCGCCCGTCTCCCCCGACCTCATCCAGAAGGCGGCGGTGTCGTTCCTCATGCCGATCTGCGGCCGCATGTCGCCGAAGGCCGCCGCGGCGGCCATCGACCGAGGGCTGGGGTACATCGGCATCCGGGCCGACAGCCCCTGCGAGAGGGTGCAGTGGCTGCGGGAGTTCGTCAACACGCTCGGCGAGGCGAGCCCGATCGTGGCGGTCGTCCCCGAGGCGTCCGGCTCTGGACGCCTGCAGGTGTCCTACCGCCGCACGATGGTGCCGCCGAACACCTCGCGCCAGCCCCGCCACCGCCTGCGCCTGGCCCTCGGGCTGCGGCCGGTGACCATGCAGATGGCCCCCGGCATGGCGCACAACTCCAAGTCCTACCACCTGCAGATCAACGCCCCCGAGTCGCAGTACCTCATGGAGCAGACCTTGCGCTGCGCCGACTGCGGCGCCCCGCTCAGCACCTCGGAGGTCGAGACGGACGGGTCGCAGACCTGCTCCCACCTCAAGCTGTCCCAGGACACCGAGCCCTACTTCCAGCTCCTCGGCAAGCGCGGCCAGAACTACGCGCACCTGTACATGCGCGGCTTCACCGGCATGAACTGGAAGAAGATCAGGTTCACGTCGTCGTTCGGCGAGGTGCCACCCGGCACGCTGGCCAGCGCGGTCGTCACGGCGGCCACCTCGCTCATCCTGATCGCCGCCGTGGCCCTGGCCGAGGCGAGAGGGCTGCCGCGCACCAGCGACGTGCCCGCCCTGCTGCTCGCGCTGCCGGCCGTCGCGGCGTCCTGGTTCGGATTCTCCTCCGACAACGAGGCCGTGCTCAGGTCCTCGCTGGCCGCCCGATGTTCCCTGATTTTGGGTGGTTTAACGTCATTGGCGGCATGCGCCCTTTTTATCGTGACGCGAACCGTCGAGGATACGCAAAAAGCAGATTCACTGGCCCTGATGGACAACGGGATGCGATGGTGGGGATGGGTCGGGCTGGCCTACCTCGCCGGCGCGAACTTCGGTTACGTGTTGATCCAGCTGATAATCCGCTCGAGCGCCTACCGGCGCCTCTTGCGAAAGGAGTCCGCTGTAAATGACAATACGGTTAACTGACGAGGTGGTGACGCCCATGACCGCTGATCAGCCCGACGGGGTCTATGTCGTCGAGCCCATCGAGTACATCCGGTCCCGCGCGCTCCCCGACATCCCCACCCTCCGCGACCGCGAGCAGGTCCGGACGCTGCTGCGCGACACCCGCGACTCCATGCGGTCGTGTTCCGCCGAGAACGTCGCCGAGCTGATCAGCGAGGTCTTCCAGGACCAGGCGGGGCCGGGCACGTCCGCCCCTGCTCCCCCGCCGCGGCGTCCCACGCCGCAGCCCTCCACACCACCGAGCGCGCGCCGCCGAGCCCACGCCGGCGAGCCCGCGCCACTGAGCCGCCACTGAGCCCAACTCACTGAGCGCACTCACTGAGCGCACTCACTGAGCTACGACGTCGTCTCCACGCCTGGCGGCGGATCATGGGGCCGGGGTGTACCCGCGGGCGTGGGCGAGATCATGTGCGAGCCGCGCGAAGGCCCGGCCGGCGGCGCCGTGGTAGGCGCCGTCGCGTCGCAGGAGGGCGACGGTGCGGGCGGGCAGGGGCGGGTCGAGGGGGATGGGACTGAGGTGGGGGTGGTCGTGGGTGATCGCGTCGGGCAGGACGGTGGTCAAGGAGGTGCGCTGGACGATCTCGGTGATGGCCTGGATGGAGTTGGCCTCGACCGCTATGCGAGGGCTGACGCGGTGGCGGGTGAAGTAGGCGTCGATGTGGGCTCGCGTGGCGAAGTCACTGCTGAGCAGGACGAGCTGTCGTTCGTCCAGCGCCCGGACCGGCACGGGCCCCTCGCGGGCCGTCTCGGCATGGCGGGCGCGGGCGACGAGGCTGAGCGTCTCGGTGAACAGCGGCGCGGCGGTGATGCCCGCCAGGTGGGGGCCGTCGAAGGCGATGCCGAGGTCGAGGTCGTCGGCGAGCAGGGCCGACTCGATGCGGTCCTGGGTCGTCTCCGCCACCGTCACGGTGATGCCCGGATGGCGGGTGTGGAACCGAGCGGTGAGCGGGCCGATGAGGTAGGCGGTGAAGGTCGGGGTGACGCCAAGGCGCAGGTGCCCCCTGGAGAGGTCCTGGACGTCGTGGACGGCGCGTTCGGCGGCGGCCAGCTCGCGTAGCGCGCGCCGGGCATGACCGAGGTAGACCTCGCCGGCGTCGGTGAGCCGTACGGCGCGTCCGGTGCGGTCCAGCAACTGCAGGCCGAGCGTGCGTTCGAGCTGTTTGATCTGCTGGGACAAAGTCGGCTGGGAGATGTGCAGGTCTTCCGCCGCGCGGGTGAAGTTGCCGTGCTCGGACACGGCGAGCAGGTAGCGCAGGTGTCGCAGCTCCAGGGACATGGAAAGAACTATAGATGGCAACAATTGCGATCATGACTAGCAAGTCTTGGACACTATAAGACCAGGTTGCGCATAGTGGAGTGCATCAGCCAGGTTAAGGAGTGCCCCATGAACGATCTCGCAGACGGCGTCGCGCGGTTCCAGCGGGACGTCTTCCCCGCCAAGGCGGAGCTGTTCGCCCGCCTGGCCACGCACCACGCGCCGCACACGCTGTTCATCGGCTGCTCCGACGCCCGCGTCGTGCCCGAGCTGATCACCGGCTCCGAGCCGGGGGAACTGTTCGTCATCCGCACCGCCGGCAACCTGGTCCCCGCCTGCGCTTCCGGCGCTGACGGGGTGGCGGCCAGCATCGAGTACGCCGTCGCCGCGCTCGGCGTGTCCGAGATCATCGTCTGCGGGCACTCCGCGTGCGGCGCGATGACCGCCCTGGCCCAGGGCCACGACCTCAGCGGCACTCCGTTGGTCGCCGGCTGGCTGCGGCACGCGAACGCCTCGCAGGCCCGCGCCGCCATCGCCTCCGGCGGCGTGGCGGCACTGGTACGCCACAACGTGCTCGCCCAGTTGGCGAACCTCGCCACTCACCCGTCGATCGCCCGTGCTCTCTCCGAGAACACGCTCACCCTGCGCGGCTGGGTCTACGACATCGGCACCGGTGGCGTCGAGGAACTCGGCGCCACCGGCTCCGAGACCGCGTCCGTGGCCTGACCCGAGCCACCGCTTGCCTCGATCCCGGTTCACCGCCCGCACCCGGGATCACCACAGGACCGCCGCCGCCACGTCCCGCGAATCGGCGCACGACGAAGAAAGAGGGAAGTAACGATCATGGTGCACGCCCAGTTCGACCCTGCCGCCCGTCAGGCGCTCGCCACGGCCGCGGTCGAGGCCAAGACCCGCAGGAACCTCACCTGGCAGCAGATCGCCGACGCCTCCGGCCTGTCGGTGGCCTTCACCACCGCCGCCGTCCTAGGCCAGCACCCCCTGCCGGAGAGGTCCGCCACGGCCGTCGCCGAACTGCTGGGCCTGGACGAAGACGCGGCGACGCTGCTGCGGACCGTCCCGATGCGCGGCTCCATTCCCGGCGACGTGCCGACCGACCCCACGATCTACCGCTTCTACGAGATGCTCCAGGTCTACGGCACCACTCTCAAGGCCCTGGTCCACGAGCAGTTCGGCGACGGCATCATCAGCGCGATCAACTTCAAACTGGACGTGAAGAAGGTCGCCGACCCCGAAGGCGGCGAGCGCGCCGTCATCACCTTGGACGGCAAGTACCTGCCCTACCGGCCTTACTGACAGCGATGACGCGGTCGAACACCTCGCGCCGCGCGAGGAGGCCGGCGACCGGGTCCACCGGCCCGAAGGAGGGCGGGACGCACTGGCGTCCCGCCCTCCCGCACAGGTCTCGGTCGGCCGGCGCCCGCTCAGGACGCGTGCCGGCCTGAGCGTCTCTCAGGCGTGACGGCCCCGATGTGCCGGGGCCGTCGACACCCCGTCGCCTGTCACACCCCGATCGGGTGCCAGACCGTCTTGGTCTCCAGGAAGGCCGTCATGCGGCCGGTGCCCGGGTCGGCGAGCCAGTCGGTCCTGCCCTGCGGGCGCAGCACCCGCTTGAGGTTCTCGGCCGCGGCCTGCTCGCAGGACACCGCCAGCTCCTCCGGGCAGCCGGTCAGGTCGACCGCGTTGACGTCCATGTGGGACGCCAGCCACGGCGCCAGCTCGGCGAGCCTGCCGGTCAGCAGGTTCACCACCCCGCCCGGCAGGTCGGAGGTGGCCAGCACCTCGGCCAGCGTGATCGCCGGCAGGGGCGCGCGCTCGGAGGCCACGACCACACAGGTGTTGCCGGTGACGATGACCGGCGCGATGACCGAGATCAGGCCGAGCAGCGGCCCCTCCGGCGGCGCCATGACCGCCACCACGCCGGTCGGCTCGGCGGACGACAGGTTGAAGTACGGCCCGGCCACCGGGTTCGCCGCCCCCTGGATCGCGCCGATCTTGTCGGACCAGCCCGCGTACCAGACCAGCCGGTCGACGGCGGCGTCGACGAGTTCGCCGGCCTTGCGCGCCGACACGCCGTCGGCCGCGGTGACCTCGTCGACGAACTGGGCCCGGCGTCCCTCCATCATCTCGGCGACGCGGTAGAGGATCTGGCCGCGGTTGTAGGGCGTGGCGCCGGACCAGCCGGGGAACGCCTTGCGAGCGGAGATCACCGCGTCACGGGCGTCCTTGCGCGAGGCCAGCGCGGCGTTGGCGAGGAAGTCGCCCTTGGAGGAGGTCACCACGTAGGACCTTCCGCTCTCCGAACGCGGGAACGCCCCGCCGATGTACAGCTTGTACGTCTTGCGCACGGCGAGCCTGCCCGGCTCAGTCATCGCCTCTCCAGGTGATCTCTTCCGGCGAGAGCCGCACCAGCAGGGGCACCTGGCGGCAGCGGCTCACCCCGCAGCGGTGGGCGAACCAGCCCTGACGGGCGGTCGTGGTGGAACGGCCGGCGCGGGCGTGCGCGTGTCCGCGGGTGATCTGCGCGCGCCTGGCACGGCGGGGCCCCCGGCGGTGCTCACAGGAGTCAGACATCGAGGTACGCCTCCAATCCGTGCCGTCCGCCCTCGCGGCCGTATCCGGACTCCTTGTAGCCGCCGAACGGCGACGCCGGGTCGAAGCGGTTGAAGGTGTTGGCCCACACGACTCCGGCGCGGAGCTTGTCGGCCATCCACAGGATGCGCGAGCCCTTCTCGGTCCACACGCCCGCGGACAGCCCGAAGGGGGTGTTGTTGGCCTTCTCGACCGCCTCGGCGGGGGTGCGGAAGGTGAGGACCGACAGCACCGGGCCGAAGATCTCTTCTCGGGCGATGCGGTGCGACTGGGCGACGCCGGTGAACAGCGTCGGCGGGAACCAGAAGCCCTTGTCGGGGATCTCGCAGGGCGGGGACCAGCGCTCGGCGCCCTCCTGCTCCCCCGCCTCGCTCAGCGACCTGATCTTGTGGAGCTGCGCCGCCGAGTTGATCGCGCCGATGTCGGTGTTCTTGTCCAGCGGGTCGCCGAGCCGCAGCAGGCCGAGGCGCCGCTTGAGGGCGTCCAGCAGCTCTTCCTGGATCGACTCCTGCACCAGCAGCCGGGAGCCCGCGCAGCACACGTGCCCCTGGTTGAAGAAGATGCCGTTGACGATGCCCTCGACGGCCTGGTCGAGCGCGGCGTCGTCGAAGACGATGTTGGCGGCCTTGCCGCCCAGCTCCAGCGTGACCTTCTTGCCGGTGCCGGCGACCCGCCGGGCGATCTGGCGGCCGACCTCGGTGGACCCGGTGAAGGCGACCTTGTTCACATCGGGGTGGCCGACCAGCGCCTTCCCGGTCGCCCCTGCCCCGGTCACGATGTTGACCACGCCGGGCGGCAGGTCGGCCTGGCGGCAGATCTCGGCGAACGCGAGCGCGGTGAGCGGGGTCGTCTCGGCCGGCTTGAGCACCACGGTGTTCCCGCAGGCCAGCGCGGGCGCGATCTTCCAGGCGAGCATGAGCAGCGGGAAGTTCCACGGGATGACCTGCGCGGCCACCCCGAGCGGACGCGGGTCGTCCCAGCCGCTCCCGTCGGCCGCCCTGCGGGCGAAGCCGGCGTAGGACAGCTTGTCGGCCCATCCGGCGTAGTAGAAGAAGTGCGCCGCGACCAGGGGAAGGTCGACGTCGCGCGACTCGCGGATCGGCTTGCCGTTGTCCAGGGACTCCAGCACCGCCAGCTCGCGGGCGCGTTCCTGGATGATCCGGGCGATGCGGAAGAGGTACTTGGCGCGCTCGCGGCCGGGGAGCCGCCCCCAGACCGACTCGTAGGCCTTGCGCGCCGCGGAGACCGCCCGGTCGACGTCGGCGTCGGTCGCAAGGACGAACTCCGAGAGCACCTCTTCACTGGCGGGGTTGACGGTCTTGTCCCGCTCGTCGCCGAGGGAGTCGACCCACTCTCCGTTGATGAACAGGCCGTAGGACGGCTGGATGTCGACGATGTCGCGCGACTCGGGTGCCGGTGCGTATTCGAACATGAGGCCGCCTCAGTCGAGGGTGAAGTAGTCGGGGCCGGCGTAGCGACCGGTGGCCATCTTCTGGCGCTGCATCAGCAGGTCGTTGAGCAGGCTGGAGGCGCCGAGCCTGAACAGGTCGGGGTCCAGCCAGTCGTCCCCGGCCGTCTCGTTGACCAGCACCAGGTACTTGATCGCGTCCTTGGTGGTGCGGATGCCGCCGGCGGGCTTGACGCCCACCACGCGCCCGGTGCCGGCGCGGAAGTCGCGCACGGCCTCCAGCATCACCAGCGTGACCGGGAGGGTCGCGGCCGGGGAGACCTTGCCGGTCGAGGTCTTGATGAAGTCGGCGCCGGCCAGCATCGCCAGCCAAGAGGCCCGTCGCACGTTGTCGTAGGTCGCGAGCTCCCCGGTCTCCAGGATGACCTTCAGGTGGGCGTCACCCCTGCCGGGCGCGCCGTCAGGGACGCCGCCCTCGTCGCGGGCGCAGGCGGCCTTGATCGCGACGATCTCGTCGTAGACCTTGCGGTAGTCGCCGGACAGGAACGCGCCGCGGTCGATCACCATGTCGATCTCGTCGGCGCCGGCCTGGACGGCCTGCCTGGTCTCCTCCACCTTGACGCCGAGGGAAGATCTGCCGCTGGGGAACGCGGTGGCCACGCTCGCCACCTTCACTCCGGACCGGCCGAGCGCGTCCACCGCCTGGGGGACCAGGTCGGGGTACACGCAGACGGCGGCGACCTTGGGGACGGAGGGGTCGGCGGGGTCGGGCCGCACGGCCTTGGCGCACATCGCGCGCACCTTGCCAGGCGTGTCCGCCCCTTCCAGGGTGGTCAGGTCGACCATGGAGATGGCCAGGTCGATGGCTCGGGCCTTGGCCGTCGTCTTGATGGAACGGGTGCTCAGCATCGCGGCGCGCTGGTCGGCGCCCACGCGGTCGACGCCGGGCAGGCCGTGCAGGAATGCCCGCAGGGACGCGTTCGACGACGCGATCTCCGTGGGCGAGGTCGTCAGTGTTGACACCTCACCAGCATCGCCGACCGGCCTGATTGTTCCAAACCGGGCCGCCGGCCGGAAGCGCCCGCCGCAGCCCGTGAAGTGCCCCCCAGCGGGGCCGCGCCGCCCAGGGCGCCTGCGCGGACCTCAGACGGCGCCGGGAGGGTGCCTCAGCCGAATCTGAGGGGCCTTAGGCGGGCCTGCGGGCCTTAGGCGGTCCTAGGGCCGAAGACCGCGAGGAGATAAGGCATCCGCCCGATGTGAGGGGGGCCGCCTTAGCCGGATTCTAGAGATGTCAGAGAAGACGACATCGAAGGAGAAGCCGAAATGGCTCCCGAGCTCCACTACCAGCTCATCATCAGCCGCGTGGCCGAACTGCAGGCCGAGGCCGGCGAGCACCGCCGCGCCCGCCAGGCGGCGGCCGGTCGCAAGGCGCGGTCGCAGGCGCAGTCGCAGGGCTCACAGCACCGCCTGCGCGCCGCCTTCGGCAAGCTGCGCACCTCGTGACCCGCCACCGTCGCCTCTCCCCCGGCGGCCCGCGGCGGGAGAAACGCACAAGGACGAAGCCCGGCCGGGGCCTCCCTCCCGGCCGGGCTTCGCGGCCCCCCTGATCCTGGGGGCCGTCCATTCCCCGCGGATCCCTGCGGACCGAAAAGCAGTACAAAAGACGATGTAGGTCATGAAATGCTGGCAGACATGGTGGGCCGGATGGTGAGTCCCGTCTTCGTAGGACGGGAAGCCGAGTTGCGAACACTGTCCGAGGCCTTCGAGCAAGCGCGCAAGCAGGCGCCGTCCCCCGTCCTCCTCGGGGGCGAGGCCGGCGGCGGGAAGACACGCCTGGTCACGCGCTTCACCGAAGAGGCCGCCCACAGCGGCGCGCACGTCCTGACCGGCGGGTGCGTGGAACTGTCCACCGAGGGCCTGGCGTACGCGCCGTTCACGGCCGCGCTGCGCCACCTCGTCAAGGAGATGGGCTCCGCCGAGGTGGCCGCCCTGCTCCCCGACGGCGCCACCCGCGACCTCGCCCGGCTGCTGCCGGAGTTCGGCGAGCCCAGCGGCGTGCACGAGACCGACACCGGCCGGGCCAGGCTCTTCGAGCAGATCCTCACCCTGCTCGAACGGCTGGCCGAGCGCCGGCCGGTCATCTTCGTCGTCGAGGACATCCACTGGGCCGACCGGTCCAGCCGCGACCTGATCGCCTTCCTCAGCCGCAACCTCAGGACCGCGCCGGTCCTGATGATCATGACGTACCGGTCGGACGAGCTGCACCGCCAGCATCCCCTGCGGCCGGTGCTCGCCGAACTCGGCCGCGTCGAGGGCGTGGTGCGGCTCGACCTGCCCCGTCTGAGCGAGACGGAGGTCGCCGCGCAGATCGCCGGCATCCGGGGCGGCACGGCGGCGCCGGCCATCGTGCGCAAGGTCTACCAGCGCAGCGAGGGCATCCCGCTGTTCGTCGAGGCGCTGATGGAGCGCGGCGACGACTCCAGCGTCCCCGAATCCCTCCACGACCTGATCATCGGCTCGGTCGAACGGCTGCCGGAGGAGACCCAGCGGGTGCTGCGCGTCGCGGCGGCCGGCGGCAACCGCGTCGGCCACGAACTCCTGGCCGCCGTCTCCGGCCTGTCGGACGTGGACCTCGAGAACGCCCTGCGTCCCGCGATCGCCGGCAACGTCATGCAGGTGGACGGGCGGGCGTACGTCTTCCGGCACTCCCTCATCCGCGAGGCCGTGCACGAAGAGATGCTTCCCGGCGAGCACAACCGCGTCCACGCGCGCTTCGCCGAAGAGATCGACCGCGACCGCAGGCTCGTACCCCACGGGCGGGCCGCCATCGAGATCGCCCACCACTGGTACTCCGCGCGCGACCACCTCTGGGCGCTCATCTCCGCCTGGGAGGCCGCCGAGAAGGCCGCCAACGCCTTCGCCTACACCGAGCAGATGCAACTGCTGGAGCGGGTGCTCTCGCTCTGGGACCGCGTCCCCGACGCCGCCGAGCGCATCGGGGCCGACCACACCAAGGTGCTGGAGAAGGCGTCAGGGGCCGCCCTCGTCAGCGGCGACCCCGAGTGGGGCATGAAGTTCGTCAAGGGCGCCCTCGCCGAGCTGGACGAGACGACCGAACCCGAACGCGTCGCCCACCTGCTCGCCCGCCGGGCGCAGTTCAAGATCGACCGCGGCCGGCGCGGCGCCCTCCCCGACCTGCGCTACGCCGAGCGGCTCGTCCCCGCCCCCACCGCCGCCCGCGCCCACATCCTGTCGCGGCTCGGCTCGTTCCTGATGTTCACCAACGAGACGGCCGAGGGCGCCGCCCTCGTCCAAGAGGCCCTCAAGATCGCCCGTGACATGGAGGACGAGGGCATGGAGGCCGAGCTGCTCACCACCCTCGCCCTCGGGCAGTCGCTGGACGGCGAGCTGGAGACGACCCTGCTCACCAACGAGCGGGTCATGCAGGTCGGCAAGAAGCTCGGCTCCGGCCACGTGGTGCTGCGCGCCCTGGCCAACAACGTGGACGCCCTGAACAACCTCGGCCGCTCCGAGGAGGCCGTCGCCCTCGCCCTGGAGGGCGAGGCGATGTCCAGGAAGTACGGCCGCTACCGCGTGAACGGCACGTTCCTGGCCAACAACCGCGCCGAGGCGCTGGAGGCGCTCGGCCGCTGGGACGAGGCCGTCAAGGTGGTCGAGCACACCCTGTCCATGGACCCCGTGCCGAAGGTCCGCGGGCATCTGCGCAGGGTGCGAGGAGAGATCGCGGCCGCCCGCGGCGAGACGGACCTGCTCGAATGCATCCTCACCGAGGTCGGCGCCCTGCAGAACGAACGAGAAGAGTACGCCCAGGAGTGGGTGACCAACCTGCGGCTCCTCATCGAGCTCCACATGCTTCGCGGCAGGCCTTCGCAGGCCCTCGAAGGCGTCGAAGAGCTGCTCAAGAGCGGCGCCGACAAGCCGCATTCGAACAAGGCCTTGCTCGGCTGGCGGGCAATGGCACAGGCCCGGCTGGTCTGCGACGCGGCCGCGGCCGCCGCTCCCGAGCGGGCGGCGGCGGTGCGGGCGCAGGCCGATGCCCTGGTCGCGACCATGCGGCCGGACGGCCCGGTCGCCCTCGCCTACGGGCTGGCGCTCGCCGGCGACCATGACGCGGCGGCCGCCGCCTGGGAGTCCCTCAAGCGCCCCTACCAGCGGGCCAGGTCGCTCCACGAGGCGGGCGCGGCATGGGCGAGGGCCGGGGACCGCGAGCAGGCGTCGGCACGGCTGTGCGCGGCGCACGCCATCGCGCTCGAACTGGGCGCCCGCCCGCTGCTCGGCGAGATCGAGACGCTCGCCCGCCGCGTCCGGGTGGCGCTGACCCCCGGGCCCGGGACCGGGTCCGGCGATGAGCGGCCGGACGGCGTCGCCGGCGGAGCCGACCTGACGCCGCGCGAGCTGGAGGTGCTCCGGCTGGTCGCGCTCGGCCGCTCCAACCGCGACATCGCCGGCGAGCTGTACATCTCGGCCAAGACGGTCAGCGTGCACGTGTCCAACATCCTGGCCAAGCTGTGCGTCTCCACCCGGGGCGAGGCCGCCGCCGCGGCCCACCGCCTCTCCCTGCTCATCTGACGTCCTCCACCTGACGTGCCTGTTCACCCGCCGTCCCTCTCCACCGGACGCCCGTGCCCGACCGGCCACCGCGAGCCGTCGGGTAGGGTGGGGCCGGAACACCGAAGGGGAGTAGTCCCGAACCGCGTGGTCGACATGCTGGCGTGAGCCCGGTCGCGCGGGCCCCGGCCGGTCACGGCCGAGGCGGACGAGACCTTCGGCCCGTTGTCGTGCACGAGCGCGGCCGGGCCGAGGCCGACTCCCCGCACTTCCGGTGGCGCCGCTTCCGCCCGGTCGCGAGATAGAAGGGCGACCCCCGTTGGAAGCGTTCTGGATCAGTCTCGGCGTCATCTTCGTGGCCGAGCTGGGTGACAAGAGCCAGCTCATGGCCATGACGTTCGCCACCCGTTTCAAACCGTGGCCGGTGCTGGCCGGCATCACCCTGGCGACCGCCGTGGTGCACCTGCTGAGCGTGGGCCTGGGCGGCCTCATCGGCGACGCCCTGCCCACGACGGCCATCGCCGTCGTGGCGGGCCTGGCGTTCCTCGGCTTCGCGCTGTGGACGCTGCGCGGCGACGAGCTGAGCGAGGACGAGTCGCGCAAGGCCGAGCGCGCGACCCGCAGCGCGCTGGTCGCCGTCACCGTGGCGTTCTTCCTCAGCGAGCTCGGCGACAAGACCATGCTCGCCACCATCACGCTGGCCACCCAGCACGGATGGTTCGGCACCTGGATCGGCTCGACGGTCGGCATGGTGGCCGCCGACGCGCTGGCCATCGTCGTCGGCCGGATGCTCGGCAAGCACCTGCCCGACAAGGTCATCCGCTACGGCGCCGCCGCCGCCTTCGCCCTCTTCGGCATCCTCCTACTAACCGAAGCCTTGATTCACTGACCCCCCGGGCGCCGCCGTACGGCGGGGCGTCTTCAGCGGGTCCGGCGCTCGGGATCAGAGGGTGAGGCCCACCAGCACCGGCTCGTTCACGAGGGTGACGCCGAACTTCGCCTCGACGCCCTCTTTGACCTCGCGGGCGAGGGCCAGCAGGTCGGCCGCCGTCGCGGGGTCGGCCGCCGCTCGAGCCGGGCCGCCCAGGGCCATCTCCTCCGGGTCGGAGGGGAAGCCGGTCACCGCGTGCCCGCCGGGGTTGGTCAGCGCGAGCGTGTGCTTGGTGGAGATGCGCGCCGGGCCGCGGCGGTGGCCCTTGGCGAAGCCCGCGTGCTCGATGAGCCAGGCGGCCGGCACCTTCACCGCGCCGCCGGGCATGTCCCACCGGGGATGGCCGGGGGCCCTGAGCTCCAGCTCGGCCGCCTCCCGCGCCGAAAGGACGGGGTTGGTGAAGAACGAACCGGCGCTGCAGGTGTCGGGGTCGGCGGCGTCGAGCACCATGCCCTTGCCCCGGCGCAGCTCCAGCACGGCGTGGCGGGCCTCGTGCAGAGTGACCCGGTCGCCGATCGCGACGCCGAGCTTCGCCGCGAGCTCCTTGTACGCGATCGGCCCGGACTTGTCCGACCTGTCCAGGGCGTACGTCACAGAGAGCACGACATAGCGCGACAGGTCGGCTTTGAAGGCGCTGTGCCGGTAGGCGAACCCGCACTGGGCGGCGTCGAGGTCGAGCAACTCGCCCGACCGCCGGTCGTACACCCGCACGCCGGTGACGGTCTGCGAGACGTCCTGCCCGTACGCGCCCACGTTCTGGATGGGGGTGGAGCCGACCAGCCCCGGGACGCCGGACAGGCACTCGACGCCCGACCAGTCCTCGGCGACGGCGCGGGTCACCAGCGCGTCCCAGTCTTCGCCGGCCTGCGCGGTCACCACGACACGGCCGCCCTCGTCGCGGACCTCGACCCCGCGCGAGCAGACCCGCACCACCAGCCCGTCGAAGCCCTCGTCGGAGACGACCAGGTTGCTGCCGCCGCCGAGGACCAGCACAGGCTCGCCGGCGCGGTCGGCCGAGGCCACCAGCTCGACGAGCTCCTCGGCGCTGGACGCCTCCGCGAAGGCGCGGGCGGGCCCGCCCACTCTCAACGTGGTGAACGGCGCGAGCCGCACCCCCGCCAAACGGTCAGCCATGCGTCTTCCCCAGGACATGCGAAGCGGCACGCGGGACGCGCACCGGGCATCAGCCTAGTGCCCGTCCAACTCCCTGGGCCCGGCTCAGGCGCCCGGCGGCCGGCCCGCGCCGGAGCGGAGACGGGCCAGCACCCGGTCATAGGTGCGGCGCGACTCGCGGTCGCGGTAGCCAGGGTCCACATCGTGGTAGCCGCGGTGCCGCTCCTGGTGGACCGGCAGCCGCTCGTCCGGCACGACCAGCGTGCCCGGCAGCGCCAGCGAGAACTCCAGGTCGGCGTTGCGGTAGTAGCGCGACTTCTCCGGGAAGCCGCCCGCCGCCACGGCCGTCTCGCGCCGGACGGCGAACAGGTAGCCGAGGAGACCGCGGACCTCGCCCGGACCCGCCTCGTGCCAGTCGAGGCCGCTCTCGTCGGGGTCGACGCCCTTCCACCCGGCGGCCACGACGTCGCCTTCCAGGGCCGCGGCCAGCGGGGTGATCGCGTCACCGTCGAGGACCGTGGAGGTCTCCATGACGACGTGCACGTCCCCGGAGTCGAGCGCGAGGAGCTTGTTACGGCTCGCGCCCCACCCGGCCTGGCCGTCGCGCCAGTGCGGGGTCTCGGCGACGTGCCACGCCTCGATGCGCTCGGGATGCCGCTCGGCCAGCTCATGCAACGCGACCCCGGCCCCCTCGACGTTCCCGAGGTCCAGGGCGAGGATCTTGGCCTCGGTGTGCTCGATGAGCGCGTCAACGCATTCACGCAGGTCGGAGGGGCTGCCGTCCACCAGCAGAGCCACGGTGACCGTACTCGGCGTGGCCTTCGCACGGTCCTGCGCGGCAGCATGCCCTTGTGTGGCGGCGTGGCCCTGCGCGCCCGGTGCGGCCTTGGCATGGCCCTGAGCGGCGGCGTGGTCCTGCGGGTCCGGCACGGCCTTGATCGCCTTGTCGAGCCGGGACGTCGCCAGTGTCGCGTCCCACAGCATCTGCGATTCGAGAATGTTCTCGGCGGGGGTCCCCGCCTCGTCATCGACGCGGGTCTCGGCCCCGTCCTCGCCGCCGTCGTCCACGCCGAGGGTCTTGGCGGCGTCGCCCGCCTCGCCCTCGCGCGTACCCACCTGCTTGGCCTCCGAGACCGTCCGCGCCGCGGGCTCCCCGCCGGCGATGGGAGGCTCGCCCTCGCGGGCACCGACAGGCTCATCGCCGCGGGCGGCGGCGTCCTCGCTCTGGCGGAGGTCGGCGCCCTCGCCCTGGCGGGCGGCGGCGTCCTCGCGCGGGCGGGTACCGGCGCCCTCGCCCTGGCCGGTGGCGGGGCTTTCGCTTCGGTGAGTGGCGGGGCTCGCGCCCTGGCCGGTGGCGGCGGCGGTGGGACCGCGCCGGCGCGTGTCGGCGGACTCGGCCTCCCGCGCGCCGGGCACGGGGACCGACGCGACCGTGGGCCATACCTTGAACGGCGGCCTGGGCGTCAGCTCGAAACCGTCGGCCGCGTCACGGACCAGCCAGCCCGCGTCCTCGATCTCCTGGCGCAGTGCGTCGGCCGTCGCGAAGTCGCGTTCCGCGCGGGCCTTCGCCCGCTGCTCGGCGAGTCCATACACGTGGTTCGGTGGCTCTGTCACGTTCGCCCCAGTACCCAGCTCGCACCGAAGCATTCAGCCCCGCCCCAGCTCGGCCGCCGCTTACGGACACGGCTTACGGACGCGGCACCCGCCGGACCGCCTTGGCGACGGGCGGCGGCGCGCTCAGGCGAGCCGCACCGTCGCGCGAGCCCTGGACAGGACGCGGGAGTCCCCTGACCTGGCCGTGAGCGCCACCACCACGAGGTTGTCGTCGAGCTTCTCCTCGACGACGCCGCTGACCGTGATCACGGCGCCCTCGTCGTTGTCGGGGACGACCACCATGGACGAGAAGCGGACGCCGTAGTCGACGACCGCGCCGGGGTCGCCGGCCCAGTCGGTGACGTAGCGGCCGGCCTGCGCCATCGTGTACATGCCGTGCGCGATGACGTCCGGCAGGCCGACGGCCTTGGCGTGACGCTCGTTCCAGTGGATGGGGTTGAAGTCGCCGGAGGCCCCGGCGTACATAACCAGGTTGACCCGGTGGACGGGGTAGTCGACGGCCGGGATCTCCTGGCCGGCCTCGATCTCGTCGTACTTCACGGTCGCCGTCATCGGTTACGCCGCCCCTCCGCGCTCGACCAGGATGTTGTAGGTCTTGCAGACCGGCTCGCCCTGGACGGTCGTCACCTCGCTGGTCACCGTGAGCAACTCGTTGCGGCCGACGCTGCGGATCTCGGAGATGGTGGAGGTGCACAGCAACTCGTCGCCCGCGTAGATCGGGCGGGTGTACTCGAAGCGCTGCTCGCCGTGGACCACCATGGCGAAGTTGAGGCCGAGCTCGGGGTCGGCGAGGGCCTCTCCGGCGCCCGAGAGGCTGAACACGATGGGGAAGGTCGGCGGCGCGACGACGTCGGGGTGGCCCGCGGCCTTCGCGGCCTCGGGGTCGCGGTAGATCGGGTTGTGGTCGCCGATGGCGGCCGCGAACTCTCTGATCTTGACGCGACCGACCTCGTAGGAGCTGGACGCCGGATATGTCCGTCCGACGAAATCTCGGTTCAAAGCCATCGTGCCGGTGCCCTTTCGACAAGCGCGCGGAGCGGACGAAGGCGGGGCCCACGGAGGTTCGCCGGACCGCCCGCCGGAGGATGTGGACACCACGCTAGCCCGACCGTAACAGAACAACCTTCGGCCGTCGCGAACCTGGGTGCCCGGCTCGGCGAGGGCGGCTCAGAGAGCCCCGCCACCCGGTCGCGGAGTGTTTCCGGACGCGAGAAACCGGCGTCCTCACCGAGGACGCCGGTCGCACGCGTGATGATGCCCGGGTGTCGCAGAAGGCGTCCCGCCTTCGCGCTCACCATGCCCTGCCGCCGGCCGCTTGACGGACGGCGCCACCCACCGCGGCCCAGAGGCGCGGCGGGCGGTCGCACCTAGCGGGTCTCGCGGTGCGGGCGGTGGGTCTTGCAGTTGGGGCAGTACTTCTTCAGCTCAAGCCGGTCCGGGTCGTTGCGCCGGTTCTTCCGCGTGATGTAGTTGCGGTGCTTGCACTCCTGGCAGGCCAGCGTGATCTTCGGCCTAACGTCGGTGGCAGCCACGTGGGAGTGCCTTTCTACGTTTGGGACACATGGACAACCCGAACCCGGTCACCCATGACAGGGACCCGGCAGGGTAGTAGCGGAGGCCGGACTTGAACCGGCGACACAGCGATTATGAGCCGCTTGCTCTGCCTGACTGAGCTACTCCGCCTCAGGACCGGCGAACTGGACCGGCCACGAAAGGATACCCGACCCGTATGACGATCGCGCACGCCCATCGCCTGCCCGATCTGGACCAAGTGCTCTCAGTATGCCTGATCACGGGACCCCCGCACTTCCCCATATTTCAGGCGACCGGCGAACACTGGTATCCACAAGCGAAAAGCCCCGCCCGGATATCCGGGAGAGGGCGTTTACGCTGTCGAGCCCCTTTACGGAATCGAACCGTAGACCTTCTCCTTACCATGGAGACGCTCTGCCGACTGAGCTAAAGGGGCCGGCCTCGCCGCGTTTCGCGTTACCGCTCCGCGCTGCGGACAGGTGTAACCATACACGGCCCCAGCGGCCGACGCGAATCAGAACGCCCGCCGGGAGGACCCGTACGGGGACCCTGTACGGGGACCCCAGGGAGCTATCGCAGGGCTTCGGTGCGGGTGCGCGCGGAGGCCGCTCCGACCGGCAAGGTGATCACTTCGCACAGATCGGCAAGGTCGAGGTATCGGCGCAGCTCATCGACGGCGAAGCAGTCGGCGACGAACTCACCGTGCCGCCGCAGGCGAAGCACCTGGCGCCCGCCGCGCGCCGCGGCGGTGATCTCGTACCCGTCCGGTCCGACCCAGCGCGTCTCCATAGCCGCACAGAGTATGCCTGATCACCATTGGTCGCGCGCAGTATCGGGAACCGCTCTGCCACCACCGTCACCGCCGGAAGCGCGGGCACCGGCGGATCGCTGCTCCACCAGGCACGACGCGGCCGGACGTCCGCTCAGGAACAGCCGGCCACGGAGGCCGACCGCCGGTCCCGTCCGACGGACCGCACCGAGCCTGGATCCACAAACAAGACTATAAGAGGCTTGTGGAGTTGTTCAACAATACTTACATTTAAGAGTACTCCGTACGAGCGCCACCCCCATTCGCAGCGACTCAACCTTGGAGGCCCTCATGTCCGTGCGTGCCGTACTGGCGTCCGTGGCGGCGGTGGTGGCCGTCGTCTTCGCCATCGTCAGCGTGATCGGCCTGTTCAGCGGCTACGAGAGCACCAACGGCGGCGAGGTCGCGGTCGTGCGCGACGGCGGTCCCTTCGACGACAACCGGGTGCGCGAGGTGATCGACCCGGCGTCGAGCCTCACCTGGACCGGCTGGTGGTCGGAGGTGCACAGATATCCGGCCCAGCAGCGCTTCTACACCATCACCGCCGACGCCAAGCGCAGCACCATGCTGGGCGTCGACGTCGTGACCGTGCCCAGCAGCGACGGCGTCAACATGGGCATCGAAGGCACGCTGTACTTCACCCTCAACATCGACCACCAGACGCTGAAGGTGTTCGACGACAAGTTCGGCACCCGCAAGTTCCGCGGTCAGGACAACGAGATGCGCTATGCCTACGACGGCGAGGAAGGCTGGTCCGGCTTCTTCGGCCAGGCCATCAGGCCCGTCGTTGACAACGCGCTGCGCAGCCAGATCGGGGTGTTCCGCTGCGCCGAGCTCGTCTCCTCCTGCGCCTTCGTGGAGAGCGGCGCGGCCCAGAAGACCGTCCAGCTCACCCCCCGCGACAACAACGCCGCGCTGGTCAAGGTGCAGAACGCCGTCAACAGCACCCTCGCCGACGACCTCCACCGGATGCTGGGGGCCGACTTCCTGGTCGACCTGCGGTTCAACCTGGTCAGGATCACCCTGCCGGCCCAGGTGCAGGCTTCGGTGGACCGCGCCCAGGCGGCCTTCGCCGGGGTGGCCGAGGCGCAGGCCGCCGTCGCCCAGGCACGCGCCCAGGCCGACGCGAACAAGGCCCGCCAGGACGGCTACAACCGCTGCCAGACGTGCGCCGAGATCGAGAAGCTCAAGGCCCTCCCCCAAGGCATAACCGTCTACGCCCCCGGCAAGGACACCGCCCTGACCCTCCCCTCCAAGTAAGGCCACCGCGACGCCGAGGAAGCCCTTCATCCATCACGGGCGACGCAGACCCTCCACCGCGCCCCGCCACACCACCGCCCCTTGGGGTTGTGTTCGGCGCCGCGGCGGCGGGGAGTGGCGCGGCGGGATCGGCGCCGTTGGGCGGTGGGGAACCGGGGGTGGTCGGCTGTCAGACGTGGCCGGCGTCGGTGGCGGTGAGGTCGTTGAAGCGGGTGAGCATGTCGGCCAGTTGCCGCACGTCCTCCTGCGGCCAGGCGCCGAGCAGGGCGTAGAACCGCCGCTGGCGGGCCACCCGCGCCCGGTGGAGCCTGGCCTGGCCCTCGTCGGTGAGAGCGAGCAGCTGGGCGCGGCCGTCCAGCGGGTCGGGCTGGCGTCCGACCAGGCCCAGCTCCTCCAGCACCTTGAGCTGGCGGCTGATGGTCGCCTTGCCGACGCCGAAGTAGGCGGCGAGGTCGCTCGGCCGGGCCGGAGCGGCCTCGTCGATGCGCACGAGGAGGCTGTAGGCGCCGGGCTCCAGCTCGGGGTGCACCTCGCGGCCCACCTCGGCGGACAGCGCCCTGGACCGCCGGAACAGGAGGCCGAGCTGGCGCTCCAGCGCGCAGTACGCCTCGTACTGTTCGACGGGCACCGCGGTCTGCGCGTCCATCGTGGTCACCTCGACCCGCCTCCTCTCGTCGTCCGCCGCTCGCCACCGGACGTAGCGTCCCTGCGCCCGTCCCACACGCCTGCCTGGACGTCGCGGCCGTGCCGCGCTCGCCCGGCATCCGTCCGTCTCACGCGCCCGCTCGGACGTTCGTCCGGCGTGCCGTCCGGATGTTCAGAGCGTCGTGCCGTCCGGGGTTTCATTGTCCCGTACCGCCTGGATGTCGAGCTCCACTTTCAGTGTCGCTCCTATCAGCGCGATGCCGGCCTGCACCACCTGGTTGTAGTTCATCGCGAAGTCCTCCCGGCGCAGTTCGGTGACCGCGTGGAAGGCGGCCCGCAGGCCGCCCCACAGGTCGGGGCTCGTGCCGAGGTAGGAGAGCGCGAGATCGACGTGACGGGTGACGCCCGCGAGCGTGAGCGCTCCGCGCAGCCTCCAGCGGTCCTGGCCGGCGGCCGACAGTCCGGTGCTGTGGAAGGAGATGGCCGGGTGGGCCGCCACGTACAGAAAGTCGGCCGAGCGCAGGTGGTCGTCGCGCGTCCGGTTGCCGGTGTCGATCGACGCCGCGTCGATCTCGGCGACGACCGAGGACTCCTCGGGCGTCGCGCCGATCTGGATGCGCCCGGCGAACTCCGAGAACCTGCCCTGAACGCTGGACAGTCCGAGGTGCTGCGCGGTCGCGGCGACCTTGGAGTGCGCCGGGTCGATCGTCCACATCCCGGGCGGCGGCAGTTCCACGCCTCCCTGGCGCGTGAGCACGATGAGGCCCAGGTCGGCCGTGCCGGACGCGGTCGCGATGGCCGTCACGGCGGCCGGGGTGTACCCGACCGCGGTGACCACGACGGTGTGCACGCCCGGGGGCAGCGGCGCCGTCGCCACCGCGCCGTCCTGGTCCACCTCAGAACGCACCACCTGATGACCCGACATGTCGGTCACGGTGACCACGGCGTGCCGTACCGCCCAGCCGTCCTTGCCCCGGACCACGGCGCGCAGGCCGTGCGCTCCCGCCGTCCCGGCGACGGCACCGGACCGGACGCCGTTCCGCTCGCCGCTCATTCGGGGTGACCGAGCCAGACGTCGTTCGCGTCCTCCCCCTGCCCGGTGAGGTTCACCGTGGCGGCCACGGGCGGGTACCCGGTGGCGATCACCGTGTACTGGCCGCCGGTCAGGTCGGCGAACGCGTACTCGCCGTCCTCCCCGGTGGTGGCCGTACCGACCACGTTGCCCGCCGCGTCGAGCAGGGTCACCCTGGCGTCGGCCAGCGGCCGCCCGTCGTTCTTGACGCGGACCGTTCCCCTGACCCGGGCGCCGTGCAGCAGCACGACGTCCTGCCTGGTCTGACCGGTACCGACCGCGACCGGTACCGCCGCCGGACGGTACCCCTCGGCGCTGACCGCGAGGGTGTAGTCGCCCGCGACGATCCCGGCGAAGCCGAAGTCGCCGTCCTGCCCGGTCATGCCGGTGGTGACGACCTCGCCGCGCACGTCGGCCACGACGACCATGGCCCGCGGGACGGGGACGCCCTCCAGGTCGCGGACCGTCCCGGTGAGACGTCCTGACCCGGCGAGCGCCAGGTCGAAGTCCAGCGGCCGGTCTCCGACGACCAGCGTCGCGACCTGCGGGTCGTGCTCGCCCGCGGAGGCGATCAGGACGTAGGTGCCGGGGCCGGGCGTCCACAGGTTGTACGCGCCGTCGGCCTGGGTGACCGCCCGGCCGAGCTGGTGGCCGCGCAGGTCGATCAGGGTGAGCGTCGCCTGGCCGGCCGGGGAGCCGTCGCCGCCGCGGATCACCCCGCGGATCCCGCTGCCCTCCCGCTCCCCGCCGCCGAGTCCCTCGCCCGGGAAGTCGGTGGCCGCCAGGGTGGTCGCCATGGGCGCCGCCATCGCGGCGGTCGCGGCGGTCGCCGGAGTCGCGGCGGTCCCCGCGGTCATGGGACTCGATGCGGCCGGCGCCTCGGCGGCCCGCTGGGCGTGGCGGCCGGGACCCGTACCCGCGGCCGGCGTACCGGCGGCGACCCGCGCGCCGGCGGCGGCCAGCAGTTCCTCGCCCCCGGCGCTGCGCAGCGGAATCTCCTTGATGAACAGGATGGCGATGAGCGCCAGCAGCGCGAACGGCGCGGCGTACAGGAACAGGTCGCCGACGCCGTGCCCGTACGCGTCCTCGACCACCGCCCGCACCGGGGCCTGCAGCTCCGACAGCCGGGGGACGGTGCCCTCGCCGACCGCGCCGCCGTGAATGCCCAGCTTGCCGAAGCCCTCGGCCATGTAGTCGAGGACGCGGTGGCCGAGCACCGCCCCGAGCGCACCGACGCCGATCGCGCCGCCGAGCGTGCGGAAGAAGGCGACGACCGAGCTGGCCGCGCCCAGTTCCTGCGGCCGGACCTGGTTCTGCACCGACAGCACGAGGTTCTGCATGGTCATGCCGAGGCCCACGCCGATGAGGAACATGTACAAGGCCATCAGGCGGTAGTCGGTGTCGAAGCGCAGCATGCCCATCAGCGCGAAACCGGCGGTGAGGAAGAGCCCGCCGGTGACCAGGAAGACCTTCCACCGGCCGGTGCGGGTGATGATCTGGCCGACGATGGTGGAGGCCACCGCCAAGCCGAGGATCATGGGCAGGGTCATGACGCCCGCCATCGTCGGCGTCTCGCCGCGCGCGAGCTGGAAGTACTGGCTGAGGAAGGTCGTCGCGCCGAACATGGCGACGCCGACCAGCAGGCTGGCGATCACGGCGAGGCTGATGGCGGCGTTGCGGAACAGCCGCAGCGGGACGACCGGCTCGGCGGCCCTGGACTCCACGAGCAGGAAGAGCAGGGCCAGCACCAGCGCGCCGCCCACCATCGCGCCGCTCTGCCAGGACACCCAGTCGTACTGGTGCCCGGCGAAGGAGATCCACACCAGCAGCAGCGAGACCGCGGCCGTGATCAGCACCGCGCCCGGCCAGTCGATCTTGACGGAGCGCCTGTGCACCGGGATGTGCAGTGTCTTCTGCAGCACGATCAGGGCGATGAGGGCGAAGGGCACGCCGACGTAGAAGCACCAGCGCCAGCCGAGCCAGGAGGTGTCCACGATCACGCCGCCGATGAGCGGGCCGCCGATGGTGGCCAGGGCGAAGACGGCGCCCAGGTAGCCGGAGTAGCGGCCGCGCTCGCGCGGCGCGATGATCGCGGCCATGATGACCTGCACCAGGGCGGTGAGGCCGCCGGCGCCGAGCCCCTGGATCACGCGGGCGCCGATCAGCATCCCCGGGTTCTGCGAGACGCCCGCGATCGCCGAGCCGATGATGTAGATCAGCAGGGAGACCTGGACCAGGACCTTCTTGCTCGTCAAGTCGGCGAGCTTGCCCCAGATGGGCGTGGAGACCGTGGTGGCGAGCAGCGTCGCGGTGATCACCCAGGTGTAGGTGTTCTCGTCGGCGTGCAGGTCGGCGATGATCGTGGGCAGCGCGTTCGACACAACAGTCGACGACAGGATCGCCACGAACAGGCCGAGCAGCAGTCCCGACAGCGCTTCCAAGATCTCTCTGTGGGACATGGGAGCGGCCGGATCTGCCGCCGCCTCCCGTGTCTCCGCCGGTACCGCGGTGGTCATCGATGTCCCTTCACTTGCTGAGCCGCCTGAAGCGTGCGATGCGGGTGGCCGGCCCGGACGCCGCCGACCGGGCCGGACGGGTATCCGAGCTGGACGCGGGGGTGTCCGAGCCGGACGGGGGTGTCCGAGCCGGACGGGGGTGTCCGAGCCGGACGGGGGGACCGGCCCTACGCGGGTGAGCAGGCCGGACGTCATGAACCGCCCGCATCTAGTTGCCTGAGGCAAATATATGTGATTGCCCTAGGCAACCTTCCGGCGGTGCCATGTATTCCACCAGCGCTTCTTCGTCCGCATACGTGACACCGTGGAACCCGGGAAGTCCGGCGGCCTCCTCGCCCGGACGCGAAACGGCGCCGCCCCCGCCCCAAGGGACGGAGACGGCGCCGTGTCAGCGCCCCGGCCGGACCGGTCGTCCTAGCCGGTCGACCAGCCGGTGATGGCGGCGATCAGGCGATCAGGCGGTCAGTGGTGGCCGCCGCCGTTGGAGGGACGACGCCAGGGGCCGGTGATGGCCAGCACGTAGCCCGGCGACTGGATGTTGGCGAACAGGATCTTCCCGTCCTGGCTGAAGGTCGGGCCGGTGAACTCGCTGTCGTTCAGCTCGTTGCGCGCCATCGGGTACGGCGTGCCCTGCTTGGTGACGCCCACCAAGTGGGAGACGCCCTCGCCGTCCTCGGCCAGGATGACGCCGCCGTACGGCGAGACGGTGATGTTGTCCGGCCCGTCGTAGTTCGTGTCCTTCTCGGGGTCGGGGTTCACGCCGAAGATGGTCTTCAGCGTGACCGTCTCGGTCTTGGGGTCGTAGAACCAGACCTGGCCGTCGTGCTCGTGGACGCTGCCGTCGTCGATGCGCGCGTAGCTGGCGACGAAGTAGGCGCCGCCGTCGCCCCACCAGGCGCCCTCAAGTTTGCGGCTGCGGGTGACCTGGTCGTTGGTGAACTGCTTGCGCACCGAGGTGGTGGCGGCGTCGCGATCGGGCACCTTGACCCACTTGACCTTGTACCGGGTGCCGGGCTGGGTCGCCTCGGACAGGTCGGCGATGTGCTTGCCGCCCTTGAAGCAGCTCATGGCCTCCAGCGTGCCGGCCTTGTCGCCGTTCGGGCCGAGGGCGAGCCTGCGCAGCGCGCCCTTGCCCGCGCGGAAGCCGCGCGGCGGGGTCCAGCGGAAGTACAGGCCGTTCGGGCCGCTCGCGTCCTCGGTCTCGTAGATGGCGGCCGTCTCGGGGTCGACGGCGACGGCCTCGTGCGAGAACCGGCCGAGGAACTTCAGCGCCACCGGGTCACGGTTGGCGGCGCGGTCGAACGGGTCGACCTCGAAGACGTACCCGTGGTCCTTCTGGAAGGCGCCGCCCTTGCGCTGCTCGGTCTCTTCGCAGGTGAGCCAGGTGCCCCACGGCGTGATGCCGCCGGCGCAGTTGTTGTGGGTGCCGGCCACGCTGACGTACTCGCGGACGCGGTCGCCGCTCTTGTCGACCTCGATGTTGGTCGTGCCGCCCCTGGCGCCCGGGTCGTAGGTCAGGCCGGGCAGGGCCGGAACCCCGTAGGGCTCGTCGCTGCCGATCTCGTGGTTGTTGACCAGCACGAACCCGTTGGGCGCGCGGAAGCAACCGGTGCCGTCGGCGTCGCTCGGGGTCGGCTCGCCGGTCTCCAGCAGCGTCTTGCCGGCCTGCGCGACGACCTTGTACGAGAAGCCGCGCGGGAGCGCGAGCAGGCCGGCGGGGTCGGCGACGACCGGGCCGTAACCGGCCGCACCCTGCGCGCCGGTCTGCGCCAGAGCGGCGGGGCCGGCGATCGTCTCGAGGCTGCCGGCGATGGCGATGCCCAGCCCGCCCACCGCTCCGGCACGGAACAGGTCACGGCGGGAGAGACCGCGGATCGACACGTCACCGTCGGACATGTCACCGCCGGGTACCTCGTGGCGAGACATCGAGGAGGTCATGAGAGCACCTTTTCCATTCGCACGGTGTGTAGACATAGTGGACCCAAGCCTCTAGATATGAACCCTTCCTCCACTGACGCGGACATCGCGGTTAAGACACCGCTAACGTCCTCTACGTCCTCTACGTCCTCTACATCCCGATGACCATGGCGGCGAGGACGCGCGGGCTCGGGACACCGCTTCGGTCCCTCACCGCCAATCAACCAGCAAGCCGGCCCGATCTTCAACCACCTCTCGGCGAGGCCGTCCGCCGAGTCGTACACGACCGCCGCCTCACAGGACTCGCGCTCGGACTCGGCGGAATGAGGGCGTCTGAGCTACTTGAGACAGGTGTAGGCGCCGTAGACCCGCGCACGGAAGGCGCTGCCCACGACCCGCAGCCCGGCCGCGGCGATCATGGGCTCCAGCAGCCAGCGGAAAGTGCTGAACTCCGTGCGCACGTGCTCGGCGTACTCCTCCGAGGTGTACCCCTCCGCGGGGTCCGCGGTCGCGCCCGCGAACCAGCGGCCGAAGACCTGCTCCGCCTCGGCCGGACGGAAGTCGTAGATCAGATCGTGCAGGCGCAGCACTCCGCCCGGCCGCAGCAGATTCGAGATGCGGTCCAGCGCGATCGCCTTGAAGAAGTCGGGCAGCTGGTGGAGGGCGTTCCTGGTGTAGACCGCGTCGACCGGCGGTCCGGCGTGCTCGTAGGTCAGGAAGCCGGCCCGGACGAACTCGATGTTGGTCAGCCCCGCGCCGGCCGCACGCGCGCGCAGGGCGTCCTGCATCGCGGGAGAGACGTCCACCGCCACCACGCGGCGGAACCGCCGCGCGGCGGCCAGCGTGAACTGGCCGGTGCCCGCCGCGAGATCGAGGACGGTGGCGTCCTCCCCCACGCCGTGCTCCTCCAGGAGGGCCAGGTCCTCGGCCGGGTCGGGATGGCCCTGCTTGCGGTCGTAACCGGCGATGAACTCCGGATCGAGGTGCTCGGGACCCGCGTAGGCCAGCTCGTCGATCATCCATGATTCAGGCATGAGCCGATCCTCCTGAGCGCGGCCCCGGTCCGGCACCTCATTTTCCCGAGGCCACGTGGCAGGTACAGCTCCGGAGTCCGCCGCTCAACGGCGTCTTCCACGTCTTCCACGTCAATCGCAGGCCCCCGGAGCCAACTGAACGGCGCGCGGGCGCGTCGAACACAGCACAGACGAGATGAGGACTCCATGAACCGTCATATGCCGCTCGGCGCCATCCTCGGCACCGCCCTGCTCACCCCCCTGACCCCCACCACCGCCAGCGCGCTGACCCCGTCCCACCACCCCGCCTCCGCCAGTGCGCTCACCTCGGCCCACCAACCCGCCTCCGCCGGTGTGCTCACGCCCGCCCAAACCTCCTCCGCCGCCTCGGCGGTGACCACCGCCGCCGTGCCCAAGCCCCTCACCGGTGTCGCGGTCTACTCCCGGTACGACCGCGGGTACGCCGTGACCCGGTATGAACCGGGCAAGGGGTTCACCCGGCTCGGAGTCGCGCCGGAACTCGGCCAGTTCTCCGCCTCCCCCGACGGCCGGAAGGTCACCTGGATCACCGCGCGCGGCGCGGTCCAGGTGAGCGCGGCGGGCAAGGTCACCACCATCGCCAAGCGGGCAAGGACCGGCGCCCCGTGCCTGACCCCGGTCTGGTCGCCCGATTCCGCCAAGGTGGCGTTCCTGTCCGGCGGTGAGGCCGAGGCTCTGCCGGTCGTCATCGCGAACGCCCGTGGCACCGGCACGCGGAAGGCCGGGACCACCACCGGCGTCTGCCACCTGGCCTGGTCGGGCGACGGACGCTACTTGGCCGGATACACCGGCACCACCGAGGGCGTCTTCCGCCTCGACCTGCGCACCCGCAGGTCCGTCAAGGTAAAGGGCGTCAACCTCGCCAACCATGTACAGAGCCTCTCCCCGCACGGCGAGAAAGTCGTGGTGCGCACGCTCTCCCCCGCCGACCCGGGCGGCGACGGCGCCTGGCCGGCCTGGTTCCGTCCGACGATCGTCGACACGGCCACCGGCGCGAAGGTCCCGATCCCGGTGCGCGGCCGTCTCATCGGCGCTCTCTACCTGCCCGACGGCCGCCTGGTGGTCCGAGTGGCCGGCTCGCGGCACAACACCCTGGTCGTCCTGGACGCCTCCGGCCGGCGACTCCAGCGCCTGTCCGAACCCCCCGCCGCCCGAACCCAGGCCCTCCTCCAGGTGGTGACCGGGAGTGCTTCCTCCCCGTCCCTCCGATGAGGTTTCCCTACGGCGAGGACCTGGCGAACCACTCCGGCCCTCGCGCTGACTGCCATCCCCCGGCGGACTGACTCGACCGCACGCGAGCGGAGGGGGCCGACCATGTTCGAGCCCCTTCGCCGCGCGGGTTCAGAAGATCCAGTCCAGCAGGCCGCCGTTCCCGTTCTTCGTCGGGCTCGGCGCCGGCGGCGGGGGCGCCTGCGTGGTAGGCGGAGGCGTCGGAGAGGGCTCGGGATCGTCCTGGACGCGAGGGTTCTCCGGCTGCTGCGGGTTACCGCTCGACCTCGGCGACGGCTTCGGCGACTGGACGCGGGTGCGTGTCGGTGTCGGCCGGGCCGTGGGCTGGCGAGGCTGCCGTCCCTGGGACGCCGTCGGCGTGGGCGTCTCGCTGGGAGGCGCCGTCTCGTCAGGCCCGGCGGAGGAGTCCGCGGCCGGGTCGGTGAGACTGGGACCGGGGGACGGGGTATCGATCAGCGCCGGGTCCTGCTCATCGGCCGAGGCGCACTTGGCGGGGGCCGAGCACGCCGCCTCCGACGTGGAGCCGACGGAGGTGGACACGATCCAGCCACCCGCGACCGCGAGCACGACGATCGCGGCCAAGGCGACGATGAACCCCTTGTTCTTGCTGCTCTTCTCCTCCTGCAGGTCCTTGTCGCCGGTCCACCCCGACCCGAGGAAGCCGCGCTCTCCCTCGTCGCCGGGTTCCCAGTTCTCGCCATCGGGCCGCTCGTTCTCGCGCGACCCCTCGATGTCCTCGGGGCGATAGAGATGCTCGAACCCTTCGAGGCTCTCTGGGCTGTCGTGATCCTCGGCCCATTCCTGGTCCGCCCAGACGAGGTCCGAGGAGCCATCCCTGTGAGCTTGAGCAGGTTCCTGCTGGGCGTGAGCGGATTCCTGTCCAGGCGTCCAGCCATCGGACAGCACGTCACCGCCCGGGCGCTCCGGTTCGTCGTCCCGATCGACGTCCAACGGATCGATGTGCTGGAGAGGGTCCTCTTCGTTGGATCTCGGGTGGCCGTCGCGGTCCATGCCGAACCTCTCTGCTGCGAATCCTTGCCCGACAACACTTAGCAGTTTCGACAGCGCTTTGTCGGGAAACTCCACATACTTCCTACAAGCCGCAATGTTCCCACCGGCCACACAGGTCACAGGCCACCGCTTGATGGCGAACCGGCAACGATCAAGCCACCACGGAGCCGAACGACAACGCCCCCGCCGACCGCCGGGCACTCCCCGCCATGAGCGGCACCACCGCACGCACCGGCCAGTACGTCCAAAGGCCACGGACGGCGCCACCGCACGGACGACCAGGACGCCCAAGGGCTAGTGTGATCGTCGTGAGCCCGCCCGAGATGGACGCCGGCCCGTTATCGCGCCTGGCCGCCCGTGCCCGGTCAGCCGTACTGGTCGGAAGAGTCGGCGGTCGTCCCGCCCCGCTCGTCGAAGTGGCCGGTCTGCTGCTCGTGATCCTGACCTTCTCGCGGCTGCACACCGCCGCCGGGAAAGGCGTGGCGGCGGCCGCCACCGCCCACGCGCATGCGCTGCAGTCCGTCGAGCGCACCCTGCACCTGGACATCGAGCTGGGGGCGAACCGGTGGCTGGCCGACCACCCGGCCCTGATCATGCCGGCGGTGTACTACTACCGCCTGTACTACATCGTGATCATCGGCGTGCTGGTGTGGGTCTTCGTCCGGCATCCAGAGTCCTACGCCAAGATCCGCTGGACCCTCGTCGTGATGCTCCTCCTCGTCCTTCCCGCGTTCTGGACACTTCCCATGGCGCCCCCACGGTTGGCCCTACCGGGCATCGTGGACATCATCGCCCAGTACGACCTCCTGGGCGACGGCCAGGCCACGCGAGACCTCAACAGCGGCCGGAACCTGTTCTCCGCGATGCCCAGCATGCACGTGGGATGGTCGTTGTGGTGCGGGTACAGCGGGTGGTCGGCTCTGCGGCGCTCACACCCGCGCCTGGCATTGCTGCCGTGGACCTTCCCGCTGGGCATGGCGGCGGTCGTACTCATCACGGGGAATCACTACGTACTCGACATCGCCGGAAGCGTCGCGCTGCTCGTCGTCTCCATCGCGGTCGTCTCAACCTTGAGCCACCTCGCCAAGCGCCGGCGCGCAACCGCGGGAAGGTCACACGACCCCACACCCACGCATCCCGCCGGCGACCAGGCCTTTCCCCCTGAATACGCGAACGAACACAGCGCCGCCCTACGCCGGGGACCCGGCGACCCTTCCATTCATCGCACTAAAGACGCGCGATGAGCGCATAGCGTTCATCGCTCACCGGGCCGCCCCACAGGTCAGGTTCATCGCTGAGTGGTTCGACGCGCACATCCGTCACGAGCGGCCGCACCGCGGAGGCCAGGTCGGCCGCGCTCACACCGCCGCTCCAGGGCAGCGCGTCCGCTCCCGCCACATAGTGCCCGCTCTCACCCCAGCGTCCCTCGACCAGCACCAGCCGGCCGTCCGGGCGAAGCCGGGCGACCCACTCGCGCAGCGCCGCATGGGGATCAGGCAGGGTCCACACCAGGTGCCGGCACAGCAGCATGTCGAACCGTTGGTCGCCGGTGGGCGGGACGGCGGCGTCGCCGACCAGGAAACGCCCGGCGAGCCCGGCGTCCGCCAGTTTGGACCGGGCCCGCTCGATCATCTGCGCTGCCAGGTCCACGCCGGTCACCCGATGTCCGCCCGCGGCTAGCAACAAGGACAGCGAGCCTGTGCCGCAACCGACGTCCAGAACGTCCGCCGGACCGGGAGGCGCCCACGCGCGCAACAGGCGGTCCCAGGCATTACGCGTGTGACCGGCCCGCAAGCCGTGGTCGGGCTCGTCATCGAACGCACCGGCGGCGGCATCCCAGTACTGGGTGATCTCGGACGTGAGGTTGGCCATGACAACGATCCTCACAGCCCCCACCGACAATACGTCGGCGTCCCCGCCGGCGAACGTCGACTGGACGACCGAGTTGGGTAAGCATCGCCCCCGGCGCCGCACGCTGATCGGGCTCACCGTTGTCGCATGCGCAACAAGCACGCCTCGGGGAACCACCGACGAACAATCGATCGGGATGCGCGTATCGGCCGGGCGGCCGAATCCCGACCAACGATGCCGCCGACGCGGTGAACACTCGGAACATGATCGAGCAGCGGACCGAAGCCTCGGAGGCTTCCAGCCTCCCCCGATACCCGTCCGACGCCTTGCCCAAATCGAGACCGCCAATTCGGCCTCCCCGCCGGTTATCGTCGATCATCCGGACGATGAGCCCGTCTGGGACTTGAGGAGGTTGTGTGCGCAATCCGGTACCGCCCCTGCATATGCGACGAGACGGATTCCATCCCGATCCAGAGCTGCTCGCCCTGCGTGACGACGAAGGGGTCGCCAAGATCCGAACGTCGTTCGGAACCGAGGCGTGGCTGGTCACCCGGTTCGAGGACGTCCGCACAGTGCTGAGCCACCCCGAGCTGTACAGCAACGCGCTGGTGCCCCCGCTCCGGCCGCCCGGCGCGCCGCCGCCGAGCGAGAAGGAGACCGCCGAGATGCGCGCCGGCAACCTGATCGGCTCCGACCCGCCCGAGCACACCCGCCTGCGCCGGATGCTCACGCCGGAGTTCACCGTCCGCCGGATGCGCCGGCTGGAGCCCAGGATCAGCCAGATCATCGACGACCACCTGGACGCCATGGAGCGCTCCGGGCCGCCCGCCGACCTGGTGACCGACTTCGCCCTGCCTGTGCCTTCCCTGGTGATCTGTGAGCTGCTGGGCGTGCCGTACGCCGATCGGACCGCCTTCCAGCGGACGTCCAATCAGATCTTGGACGCCTCTCTGCCCCCGGACCAGCGCGCGGCCGCGGCGTCGGAGGCCCGCGCCTACCTCACCGGCCTGATCACCGCGATGAGGGACAACCCCGGCGAGGACCTACTCGGGATGCTCGTGCGCGAGCATGGCGACGAGCTCAGCACCGCCGAGCTCGCCGGCATCGGCAGCCTGCTGCTGATCGCCGGGCATGAGACCACGGCCAACATGCTGACCCTGGGCACGCTGGCCCTGCTGCGACACCCCGATCAGCTCAAGCTGCTGCGCGACGAACCCGGCCACGTGGACGCCGCCGTCGAGGAGCTGCTGCGCTGGCTCAGCGTCGTGCACAGCGGAACGACGAAGATGACGACGACCGAGGTGCGGCTCGGCGACCGGACCATCGGCCCCGGCGAGATGGTGATCTGCTCGCTTCCCGCCGCCAACCGCGATCCGGCCTTCATCGACGACCCCGACGACCTGGACATCCGCCGCGACGCCCTGGGACATGTCGCCTTCGGCCACGGCATCCACCACTGCCTCGGCGCTCCCCTGGCCAGGATGGAACTCCGGCTCGCGCTCCCGGCCCTGCTGCGGCGCTTCCCCGAGCTGCGACCGGCGGGCGAACCCGTATACCGCTCCTTCACCGTCGTCCACGGCCTGACCACAATGCCGATCACCTGGTAGAACCACGTCAACGCCGTACCCGGCGCTGAAACACGCCGACCCTGGATGGGCGGGACCACCCCCCGGCCCCGCCCACCTTCCCCGAACGGTGTGAACGCGCACACCGACGAGCGAAAGCGCGAAAGCCCCCTCCCCCGCGCCCCACACACCCTCAGGGCAGCCTCATCGAGAACCCACGCGCCACCCAACGCCGCTGAACAGAATTTCGACCATGCGGTGAGATCCACGCCATTGTGTTGGGCGGTATTGGCGCATAACGCGAGCACCTCCACTTCGACACGGCCATTGCCGGGAAATGTTACGGACGTAACATGAGCGCGTGACGGACAATACGGGAGATCTGGGTTGGCTATTGGTCAGCGTGTCCACTGCGGGCGCCGCTCCGACGCTGCGTGTGCACGTGTGGCGCAAGCTGCGCTCGCTGGGCGCGTTGTACCTGCAACAGTCGGTGTGCCTGCTGCCGGAGCGTGAGCAGACCCTGCGGCAGGTGCGCCGTCTGCTGGACCGGGTGCACCAGCAGGGCGGTACAGCCCGGATGCTGCGTATGACGCTGACCGACTCGGCCGAACAGCGGCAGATCATCGGCGAGTTCAACACTGCCCGCGATGCCGAGTACGCCGAGGTGATGGAGCGCCTGCCCGCCTTCCGCGAGGAGCTGACGCGCGAGCGCGAGCGGAGCCGGGCCACCTACGCCGAGGTAGAGGAGTCCGAGGCCGACCTGGAGCGCTTCCGCTCCTGGCTGGCCAAGATCGCCGCCCGCGACTACTTCGCCGCCCCCGCCGGCGCGCTCGTACGCGTCGCGATCGCCGATGCCGAAGCCGACCTGGCCGACTTCGAGCAAGCCGCGCTGGCGGCTGAGGCACCCGCCACCGACATCGGCATCGCAGCACTCCGCGCGGGAGAAGGCGAGCGGGCATGACCGGGTCATGGGTGTGGGACCTGCTCATCGGCATCGCGATCGCCATGCTGGTCGCCTGGCTGATCCTGATCGGCACGCTGGCCCTCGCCCGGCCACGCGGCGGCCTGCTGCGCGAGGCGCTGCGGCTGCTACCTGACGTGCTGCGCTTGGTGCGCCGCCTGGCCGCCGATCCCGACCTGCCCCGTGGCGTACGCGTCCGGCTCGCGCTGCTGCTGGCCTACCTGGCCTTCCCCATAGACATCGTGCCCGACTTCATCCCCGTCCTCGGGTACGCCGACGACGCCATCATCGTCACCGCCGTACTGCGCTCGGTGGTGCGCCGCTCCGGACTGGAGGCCGTGCGCCGGCACTGGCCCGGCACCGACGACGGCTTCGCCGCCCTGGCCCGGCTGACCGGACTCGGCAAGCCGCCCGCCTCCCCTTGATGTCGCGTCAATAGGAGAACGGCGATGGCCCTGGATGACACGCCGGCTGGTTGGCGAAGCAAATCGAGTCGCAAAGCAAAAGAGGCCCCGGAGGGCCTCTGAGCTGGGAAAATCCCTGGTGGCAGGTCCAGGGTTCGAACCTGGGTAGGCTGAGCCGACGGTTTTACAGACCGCTCCCTTTGGCCACTCGGGCAACCTGCCGTGTCTTCGCTCTCGCGGCGACAGGTAGAAGAATAGCGGACTTCAGGGGTGTCCGTGACACCGGTTGCGCGCGCCCTGATCCACACGCGATCCGTCCAGGGTCGCTAGGGTCGGAGGGACGAGAGAGGACACCTATACCGATGGCCGACAGCAGTTTCGACGTGGTGAGCAAGATCGACCGGCAGGAGGTCGACAACGCGCTGAACCAGACGGTCAAGGAAGTCGGGCACCGCTTCGACTTCAAGGGCACGGGCGCGGGCATCGCCTGGTCGGGTCAGAACAACATCGAGATCAAGGCCAACAGCGAGGAACGCGCGAACGCCGTCCTTGACGTGTTCAAGGAGAAGATCATCAAGCGGGGCCTGTCCCTGAAGGTGCTGGACGCGGGCGAGCCGAAGCTGTCCGGCAAGGAGTACCACCTGGTGGTCGGCCTCAAAGAGGGCATCGACCAGGAGCACGCCAAGAAGATCTCGAAGATCATCCGGGACGAGGGCCCCAAGGGGGTCAAGGCGCAGATCCAGGGTGAAGAGCTGCGGGTCAGTTCGAAGAAGAAGGACGAGCTGCAAGATGTCATCGCCCTGCTGAAGGGCAAAGATCTGGACATCGCGCTGCAGTTCACGAACTACCGCTAGCCGGCAGGTTCCCGCGGCTCCGACCTGGTGGTCCATCAGGGCGGAATCTTCCGAGGGCACATCCGGGGCACACGGCCGAGGACGCCGTCCACCAGGGCACGCGTCTTCTCCTGTGCCTCGGGCCGCCCTCCCACGCACGTGTCGAGCCCACGACCATGGGGCATGGCGGCCGACAGGCTGAACGATGTCCAGGCCGCCCCACACTTTCATGGTTCGACGGTGGATCGTGGGCGGGCGGGAGACACTGGCTTCTGCGGGCCGAGGAGCGCGGCCGAGTTATTTGTTTGTGCGCTATCTCCGATGAGGGGCTGTCGTCAAAGCCGCTTTGCCGGTGTTCGGGGAGGTTCTGGGCGACGCCCAATCGTGACTCAACTTTCTGCCGGTCATCGGCATCTACTGGAGGGTGACGAAAGGAACGCGCATGAAGCGGACGCGCACACTGGCTCTTCTGGCGATGGCCGCCATGGCCACGGCCACCGCCCTCACGGGCCCGGCGGAGGCGTTCACGGGAGCCGCCTCCACCACGACCACGACGGCCGGCGCCGCCGCGAGCGGCAAGGCGGTCAGATACGCCTGGGTGCCGAGCTGCCCTCACGGCGACGACGCCGTCCCGTGCGGCGCATGGGCGCTCACCCTGCGGAACGGGAAGACCGTCAAGGTGCCCGAGGCCGCCGTCCACCCGCGCGGCGCCGACGGCAAGGTGGACAAGGAGTCCGCCGCGCCGTTCACGGTCAGCGGCGACGGCTCGCGGGTGGTGTACTTCCGCGAGTCCGACCGCAGGCTGGTGTGGCGGGACGCGGCCGGCGGACGCGGCCACAGCCTGCCCGGCTCCGCGGCCAAGCTCCCCAAGGGGTTCGGCATGAGCGACGTGGACACCACGCTGTCGCCCGACGGCGACACCGTGGTGGTCGACTACGGGGACGCCGGTGGCAGGCGGCCGACGCTCGTCGTCCACCTGGGGTCCGGGGAGATCGCCAAGCTGCCGGGGGTGGGCGCCGTCCAGGGCTTCAGCCCGGACGGCAGGCGCATCCTGGTGTCCCGCACCACCGAGGACAACACCACCGAGTTCACGGTGTACGACTCCGACGGCGGTGCGGGCGAGAGCCGGGAGGTGCCGCAGGTCGTGTCGAACAACTCGCCCGTCGCGCTCGCCGACGACGGGGTCACCGTGGCCGTCGTGATCGTCCCGACCTCCGGCAAGCCGCGCCTGCGGCAGTACGACCTGTCCACCGACGCGGTCTCTCCGGCCGTCGACCTCGACATTCCCGCCGCGGACACCCCTTACCGGCTCGACTGGGACGGGTCCGGGAAGCTGACGCTCTGGCGGCTGCGGTCCAATGACGAGGGGGCGCTCACGCGGGTGACGGCGAGCCGGGTCGACCCGTCCGACGGCGAACTGAAGAAGATCGACTCCTTCGCGGTGCGCGGTGACATTTACACCTGGTGGCTGCCCGGAGAATGACGGATTTGCCCTCCGGTAAAGTCGGATATATCGGCCTAAGGAGGGCAAATGGCGAAGGTTTATGAAAGCCTGGACGACCGGCTGCGCGAGTTCATCTCTCGGCAGCCGGTCTATTTCGTCGCGACGGCGCCCGAGCGCGGCGGTCACGTCAACGTCTCGCCCAAGGGGTACGCCGACACCTTCGCCGTGCTGGACGACACCACGGTGGCCTACCTGGACCTCGACGGCAGCGGGGTGGAGACCATCGCCCACCTCCGCGACAACGGCCGGATCACCGTCATGTTCGCCGCGTTCTCCGGCCCGCCGAACATCGTGCGCCTGTCCGGCCGGGGCCGCGTCGTCACCGCGGGCGACCCGGAGTTCGCCGGGCTCCTCGGCAATTTCGGCCCGCACCCGGGCGTGCGGTCGGTCATCGTCGTGGCCTGCGACCGCATCTCCGACTCCTGCGGCTTCGCCGTGCCGCGGATGACATACCAGGAGGACCGCACGCTGCTCGACGAATGGGGCGAGCGCAAGGACATCCAGCAGAAGCGCGCCTACCGCGCCAAGCACAACCGGGAGAGCGTCGACGGCCTGCCCGCGCTTCGGGCGGAGGAGACCGACCCCGCCCACGATCGCTCATGAGCGGCCCCGGGCCTACGTAGGGCTGTGCCTCGGGCCTACCTAGGGCTGCCGGGCACTACCTGGCCAGGGTTCACGCTCACGCCTCTATAGGGCTTGGCTCATGCCTTCGGAGGGTTCACGGCGGGGCGTCGGCTGACAAGCCGGTAGGCCGGTGTGTCGCGGTCAGCGGCGGTAGCCGGCCATGCGTTCCAGGCGGGCGACGCGGGCGGGTGTGGAGGGGTGGGTGGAGAAGAGCCTGCCCACCCCGGCCCCCCGGAACGGGTTGGCGATCATGAGGTGGGACGCGGAGGTCAGCCGGCTCTCCTCGGGGAGGGGCAGTTCGCGCGCGCCCATCTCGATCTTGCGCAGCGCCGAGGCCAGCCCGAGCGGGTCTCCGGTGAGCCGGGCGCCCGACTCGTCGGCCTGGAACTCCCTGGACCGGGAGATCGCCATCTGGATCATCCCGGCGGCGACCGGGCCGAGGATCATCATCAGCAGCGCGCCCAAGAAGCCCGGCCCGTCGTCGTCGTCCGCCGAGCCGCCGAAGAACACGGCGATGTAGCTGCAGTACGTGATGATCGTGGCCAGCGCCGCGGCCACGGAGGAGATGAGGATGTCGCGGTTGTACACGTGGGACAGCTCGTGCGCGATCACCCCTTTGAGCTCGCGCTCGTCCAGCAGCCGCATGATGCCGTAGGTGAGGCAGATGGAGGCGTTCCGGGGGTTCCTGCCGGTGGCGAAGGCGTTCGGGTGCGCGGTCGGCGACAGGTACAGGCGCGGCATGGGCTGGCGGGCGTCGGTCGACAGCTCGCGGACGATGCGGTAGAGGCCTGGCTGCTCCACCTCGCCGACGGGGCGGGCCCGCATGGCCGACAGGGCGATGCGGTCGGAGAAGAAGTACGCGACCGCGTTGGCCACCAGGGCGACGAGGACGGCGACCTGCACGCCCCGGCCGCCTCCCAGCCATGATCCGGCGATCAGGATCAGAGCGGACAGGGCGCCCATGAGGACCGCGGTACGCAGGCCGTTGTTGTGCACGCTTCCCCCTCTCGGAACGCTGCGCTCTTCAATGGCAACGTTCTCGACCTGCCCCATCGTTCCCATTCATGCTCGCGAGCGGGCCGCCGCCGCGCGTCGCGCGAGGCTCGGCACGCTGCGAGAAACCGGCGGCCCGCCACCGCCGTGAGCGCCGGGGGCCGGCGACGTTCCGTAGATCTCAGCCCGCTATGGAGAGCACCAACTGGGGGGCCACCGAGAACGCCACGGAGGCCGCCAGGCCGAGCGCGATCGCGACCGCGACCGCCGGGGACGGGGCGCGGCGGGCGGGCGGGCCGGCCGCCGCCGGGCCGGTGACCGCCGCGGGCAGGAACAGCCGGACCGTCCAGGTGATGTAGTAGTAGAGCCCGATCACCGTGTTGACCGCCATGACGACGGCCAGCCAGCCCGCGCCGCCCTGGACGATCTCACGGAACACCACGATCTTGGCGAACATCCCGGCGAGGCCCGGCGGCAGGCCGGCCAGGCAGATCAGGAAGAACCCGAGCGCGAGCGCCGGCACCGGGGCGCGGAAGGCCAGGCCGCGGTAGTCCTCCAGCTCGTTGCGCCCGGCCGTCCGGCTGACCGTCATCACCACCGCGAACGCGCCGATGTTCATGGCCGCGTAGATGGCCAGGTACGCGACGGACGCCGACACGGCGGACTTTCCCGCCACGCCCAGCGGGGCCAGGATGTACCCCGACTGGGCGACCGAGGACCACGCCAGCAGCCGCACGGCGTGGCGCTGCCGCAGGGCCAGCAGATTCCCGGCCGTCATGGTGAGCGCGGCGAGGATCGCCACGATCGGCGCCCACAGCCCCGCCTGCCCCGCCAGCGCGGTGGTGAGCACGAGGATCAGCCCGGCGAACCCGGCGGCCTTGGAGATCACCGAGAGCAGCGCGGCCACGGGCACCGGGGCGCCCTGGTACACGTCACCGGCCCAGAAGTGGAACGGCACCGCCGCGACCTTGAACGCGAACCCGGCGAGCACCATGACGATCGCCACGGTGAGCACCCCGGCCGGCGCCTGGCCCGGCATGCCCGCGATCGTGCCCGTCTGCGCGGCGGCGGCGTCGAACAGGTGGGGGAAGCCCGAGGGCGCGACGGGGAGCCGCGCGGCGATGCGGTCGAGGTGGACCGACCCGGTCAGGCCGTACAGCAGCGAAACGCCGAAGAGCATCACGGCCGTGGAGATCACCGAGACGAGGAACAGCTTCAGCGCGGCCTCCGAGCCGCGCGCGTCGTACCGCTTGAGCGCGGCCAGCGCGAAGACCGGCAGCGACACCAGTTCCAGCGCGACGACCAGCATGATGAGGTCGCGGGACGCCGGCAGCGTGACCGCTCCGGTGAAGGCGCACAGCAGCAGGAAGTACCACTCGCCCGGCGGGATCGCCCGGTCGGTGAGCTGGGCCATGGACAGCAGCACGACCACGACCGCGGCGGCGAGCACGACGCCGCCGAAGACGAGGGTGATGTCGTCGACCACGAACGAGCACAGGGCCTGGCCCGGCCCGCCCGCGCCGCCGATCCCACCTGCGCCACCCACCCCGCCCGCGCCGCTCGCGCCTCCGACTCCGCCGACTCCGGCGGCACCACCGCCACCGGCTCCGGCCGCGAGGTCCGCCGGTACGCAGAAGGTGCCGAGGCGCGTCCCCCGCACGGCCTGGGCGACGACCGTCCCGAGCGCGCCGAGCACGCCCGCCAGTGTGACGAAGCCGAGCGTCGCGCGCGTACGGCCGGTGCGGGGCAGGAACGCGTCGAGCAGCAGCACCGCTCCGGCGACCAGCGCCAGGATCAGCGGCGGCGCGATGGCCGCGTAGTCGATGGACTGGATCATCGTGCCCCCAGGAAGGCCTGGACCGCCGGGTCGGTGACGGCCAGCAACGCCTTGGGCCACAGCCCCAGCGCCACGGTGAGGACGACCAGCGGCGTCCAGGCGGCCAGCTCGTACGGGCTGACGTCCCGGAGCGGCGCCGGCATGCCGCCGCGGACGGTCGCGGGCGTGGACGGGCCGGGCGGCGCCTCCGGCGACGGCTCGGCGAGTGCGGGCGATGCGGGTACGAGTGCGGGTTCGGGTACGAGTGCGGGTTCTGCCGCGGCTGCGGGCGATATGGGTTCGGACGCGGGTGATACGGCTTCGGGTTCGGGTGGCACGGGTGCGGACGCCGATGCGGGTGCGGCGTCCGGTGGGCGGCCGTGGGTGACGCGGGAGAGCATGCGCAGGAAGTAGGCGGCCGTGAGCACGGTGCCGAGGCCGCCGACGGCCATGAAGGTCAGGAACAGCGGGCGCGACAGCCCCGGCGCCGGCTGGAAGGCGCCGAGCAGCGCGAGCATCTCCCCCCAGAACCCGGCCAGCCCCGGCAGCCCGAGCGAGGCCACGCAGGCGAAGGTCAGCAGCGAGCCCACATACGGCAGGCGTGCCAGCATGCCGCCGCCGAGCCGGGAGATCTCGGCCGTCCCGTACCGCTCCTTGATCCCTCCGGCGACGAAGAACAGCAGGCCGGTGATCAGGCCGTGCGCGACGTTGCCGAACAGGGCCGCGTTCATGCCGACGGGGGTCAGCGTGGCCAGGCCGAGCAGTACGAACCCCATGTGGCCGACGGACGAGTAGGCGATCATGCGTTTGAGGTCGCGCTGGGCGAGGCAGGCCAGCGAGCCGTACACGATGCCCACGACGGCGAACGCGCCGAGCCACGGGGCGAGGGCGGCGGCCCCCTCGGGCACGATGGGGATGGCGATGCGGGCGAAGCCGTACGTGCCCATCTTGAGCAGCACGCCCGCGAGCAGCACCGACCCGACGGTCGGCGCCTCGGTGTGCGCGGCGGGCAGCCAGGTGTGCAGCGGCCACATCGGCGCCTTGACCGCCAGGCCGAGGCCGATGGCGAGGAACGCCACGATCTGCACGGCCCGCGGCATGCCCGCGCCGTGCGCCGCGGCGAGCCTGACCATGTCGAGCGTGCCGGTGTGCGCCCAGACCAGCAGCAGGCCGAGGAGCAGCACGGCCGAGCCGAGCAGCGTGTACAGGATGAACTTCAGCGCCGCCGCCCTGCGTCCCGCGCCGCCCCACACGGCGATGACGAAGTACATGGGGACGAGCACGACCTCGAAGAACACGAAGAACAGCAGCAGGTCGAGCGCGAGGAACGTCCCGATCATCCCGACTTCGAGCACCAGCAGGGTGATGGTGAGCGCACGGAGACGGCCCTGTTCCGGCCGGTGGCGCACCAGGTACACGGAGCAGAGGAAGCTCAGCAGCGCGGTGAGCACGACGAGCGGCAGCGAGATGCCGTCGATCCCGAGGTGGAAGCGCAGGTCCAGGCCGGGGATCCAGGCGATGTCGATCTCGAACTGCGGCCGCGCCGCCCGCGCGTAGTCGAACCGGACCGCCGGCGCCAGAGCGAGCGCCAGCGTCGCGCCGGAGACCGCCGCGCCGTACCAGGGCCACCGCGCGGGGCCGGGGAACAGCACGAGGACCAGCGCCCCCAGCAGGGGGACGGCGAGGACTCCGATCAGGGCCGCGCTCATCCCGGCACCACCGCCGACGTCGCGTACGGGCGTCCGCCGCGGGCCGCCGCGGCGCCCGGCCGGTCCTGGTACGTCCGATTCGCGCTCATCCCAGCACCACCGCTCCGATGACGATGATCAGGACGCCGGCGAGGACGCCCGTCAGGTACAGCTGCGCGTTCCCGGTCTGCCCGCGCCGTAGCAGGCCGGCGAGCCCGACCGCGAGCCTTCCCGAGCCGCGGACCGCCCCGTCCACGACCGTGTCGTCCGCGCGCGCGACGGCCCCGGCCAGCCACAGGACGGGGGCGACGAACAGCCGGTGGTACACCGCGTCCACCGAGAACGCGCGCTCGCACGGGCCCCGCAGCGGCCCGAGCACGCGGGCCGGGTCGGCCGCCGGGTCGGCGCGCCAGGACGCGTACACGACGCCCGCGCCCAGCAGGGCCACGAGCGTGCTGACCACCGCGGAGGACCACTCGACCAGCGCCACCCCGGTGAGTCCGAGCAGCAGGGCGGGTACGGCGAGCAGGCCGATCGGCCACAGCATCGACGCCGGCGCCTCGCGGCCGTCCCAGACGTGCGCGACCCCCGGATCCGGCTCGGGCAGCGGGACGTGGCGCACGCGGCTCGCGCCGAAGAAGGTGCGAAGCCACGCGCGGGTCGCGTAGGCGCCGGTCACGCCGACGGTCAGCAACGCGCAGGCGTACAGCAGCCAGGCGGCGGCGTCGGTCAGCGGCGCGGCCTGGCCCGCCGCGTGCTCGACGGCGGCGAGCACGGCGTCCTTGCTGAAGAACCCGCTGGCGGGAGGCAGACCCATCAGGGCGGCGAAGCCGATGGTCATGGCGGGGAAAGTGACCGTCATGGACCGGCGGAGGCCGCCCATGTCGCTCATCAGGTTGGAGCCGACGGCGTGGATGACCGCGCCCGCCCCGAGGAACAGCAGCGCCTTGAACGCGCCGTGGGTGACCAGGTGGAAGATCGCGGCCTGGTCGGACCCGGCGGCGAGGGCGCCGGCCATGTACGCGAGCTGGCTGATCGTCGAGTAGGCGAGCACCCGTTTGAGGTCGTCCTGGGCCAGGGCGGCGAGCGCGGCGCCGAGCATGCCGAGGGCGGCCATCACGGCGAGCAGGTCGAGCGACGGCCGGGCGCCGAGGAACGCCGGGTACAGCCGGGCGACGACGAAGATGCCGGCCGCGACCATCGTGGCGGCGTGGATGAGCGCGCTTATCGGCGTGGGGCCCGCCATCGCGTCCGGCAGCCAGGTGTGCAGCGGCACCTGCGCGCTCTTGCCCGCGACGCCGAGCAGCAGGAGCAGCGTCGCGGCGACCAGTGTGCCGGTGGACAGCTGCGGCACGCGCTCCAGGACCGTGGAGACGCGGAAGCTTCCCGCGGCCAGGCCGAGGGTGAACAGGCCGAACAGGAAGCCGACGTCGCCGAGCCGGGTGACCAGGAACGCCTTCACGGCCGCCCGCGAGTTGGCGCGGTTCTCCCACCAGTGGCCGATGAGCAGGTAGGAGCACAGGCCCATGATCTCCCAGCCCACGTAGAGAACCAGCAGGTCCCCGGCGTAGACGACGAGCAGCATGGCGCTGGTGAACAGGCTGATGAACGCGCTGTAGGAGGGGTAGCGCGGCTCGTCGCGCATGTACCCGGCCGAGTAGACCTGCACGGCGAGCGCCACGCACCCGACCAGCACCGCGATGAGCGCGGCGAGCTCGTCGACGCGCACGCCGACGGTGATCGGGACGGCGCCGGTGTCGATCACCGACAGGGTGCTCTCGACGGCGCCGGGCGGCCGGACACCGGGCTCGGACGGCACGTAGCTCGTGAAGCCGCCCGGCAGGCCGCCGTGGTACGCCACCAGCACCCAGACCGCGAGCGCGGCGGCGACCGCCGTCGGGGTGACGGCGAACCACGCCGCCCTCCGGTACGCGGCCCGGTCCACCGTGCCCGGCGGCGCGGCGCGGCGCGTGAGGCGGGTGCCCAGCAGGCCGGCGACCGCCCCGAGGAAGGGCAGCAGCACGGCCAGGGCCGCGAGCGCGGGCAGGGTGTTCATGCCGCACCGCCTCGGGCTCGGACGACCTCGGCGCCGTGCGGGCGGTCGTGCTCCGGGACCGGTGGCAGGTCCCCATCCCGGCCGGCCGCGGGTCCGTCGCCCGGGTCGTCGCCGGGTCCGTCACCCGGACCGCCCGGCCCGGTCGCCGGGCCACCGCCCGGGCCGGCCGCCGGACCGGTTCCAGGGCCGGGTCCAGGGCCGGTACCTGGGCCGGTTTCAGGACCGGGGTCCGGTTCGGGGTCCGGTTCGGGGTCGGCGAGGTCGCTGACGCGGTCGATCTCGACCGTCCGACGGTTGCGGAACACCGCGAGGACGATCGCCAGCCCGACGCCCAGCTCGGCCGCGGCGATCACGATGACGAACAGGGTGAGCACCTGCCCGCCGTGCAGGGCGTCCCTGAGCCAGACGTCGAAGGCGACGAGGTTCAGGTTGACGGCGTTGAGCATGAGCTCCACCGACATGAGAACGAGGATCGTGTTGCGCCGGGCCAGCACGCCGTACACGCCGATGGAGAACAGAAGCGCGGCGAGCACGACGGGATAGACGACGTGCACGTCAGTCCTTTCCGCCGATGTCGGTACGGGAGAGAACGATCGCGCCGATCAGCGCGGCGAGCAGCAGCACCGACAGCGCCTCGAAGGGAAGCACCCACGTGCGGAAGATGCTCGCCCCGAGCGGTTCTGCCCCGCCAGCCCCCGGCGCCAGCGGAGCGTAGGCGGTGGCGAAACCGTCGATCACGGTGGTGACCAGGACGGCCGCCGTCGCCACGGCGACCACCGCGGCCACCGTCTTGTTCCCCGAGTCCAGGTCGGCGGACGGGCCGATCGGGGCGCGGGTGAGCATGATGCCGAACAGGAGCAGCACGACGACCGCTCCGACGTAGATCAGCACCTGCACCCAGGCCACGAACTCGGCGGTGAGCAGCAGGTAGCACCCGGCGAGCGCGCCGAACGAGACGACGAGCCACAGCGCGGCGTGCACGATCTGGCGCGTGGTGACGACGAGCAGCGCCGCCCCGGCGGCCACCACGCCCAGCAACAGGAAGACGATCTCCTGCCCGGTGGGCGGCCACAGCCCGGGCGACGCGAACGTCACGACTCCTCCACCGTCCCCGAATCCGGCCGCGTCCGTCCCTCCGGCGGCGGCTCCGACCCACCTGCACCGCTCGGCGGGTTCGCCTGCCCCTCCGGCGGCGGCTCCGACCCACCTGGACCACTCGGCGGGTTCGCCTGCCCCTCCGGCGGCGGCTCCGACCCACCTGGACCACTCGGCGGGTTCGCCTGCCCCTCCGGTGACGGATCCGGGCCACCTGGACCGGCTGGTGGAGACGCCTGTCCTGGGGCGGCGGGGGGCGGGGCGGGCTTCTTGGGCAGCGCGCCCGGGGGCCGGATGGCGCGGACGGCGGCGTGCGCGGTGCCGGGCTGGACGGCGCCAGGCTGGGCCGTCCCGGGTTGGGCCGTCTTGGGCTGGTCCGTCTCGGATTGAGGCGGCCCGGACTGGGCCGTACCAGGTTGGACCGCCCCCGATTGGGCCGCCCCGGATTGCGCCGCCTCAGGTTGGGTGGCCCCGGCGGCGGTCGCGGGGCGTGCGGCCGGGCGTTCGCGGACGGGACGGGTGGCGCCGCGCGAGGCGGCGGCGATCTCCTTGGGCGGCTCGGCGTTCGGGTCGTGCGCCGGGGGGATCGGGACCGTCTCCACCCACTCGCCGAGCCTGTCCTTCTCATGGAGGAGGTTGCGGATGTCGTACTCCGCGTACTCGAACTCGGGCGACCAGAACAGCGCGTCGAACGGGCAGACCTCGATGCAGATGCCGCAGTACATGCACAGCGAGAAGTCGATGGCGAAGCGGTCGAGAACGTTGTGGGCTCGCGGGCGTCCGCCCTCGGGGGCGGGCGCGGTCTCCTTGTGGGAGTCGATGTAGATGCACCAGTCGGGGCACTCCCTGGCGCACAGCATGCAGACCGTGCAGTTCTCCTCGACCAGGGCGATGACCCCGCGGCTGCGTGCGGGCAGATCAGGTTGCACCTCGGGGTACTGCCGCGTGTCCGCCCTGTTCAGCATGTGGCGGAAGGTGACGGCCAGACCCTTCGCCAGCCCTTCTCCTGGTATACGTGCCACGGTTCAACATCATGGCGCACATAGGGCCCGCCGTGAATGCACGGGCACCACCCATCTCCCGGTTTTCCACAATCATCACGATTTCGGGGGACTAATCGGCCGGGACACGTGGTCCTTGTGGCCGATGCGTGAGCCTGGGGAAGGCCGTATTGTTCGCGTTATGCACCCCACCAACGGCCACGGGGGCCCAGGATCGGGGCCACCGGGAGGCTCTTCCCCCCAGCCTGGTGATCAGAGTGGGCCGGCGGTGCCACGGCCGGACCAGATCGACCCGAACGGCCCCACGGCCCCCCGGCCGCGCATGGCGGGCAGGCCGTTGCCGCACCACGAACAGGGACAACCCCGCCCAGAGCAGGGCCGCCCGCAGCAACCTCGCCCAGAGCAGGGCCGTCCTTACCAGGAGCCACGCCGGCCCGGCCCCGAGCAGAGCCGGCCGCGGCACGCGCAGGGGCATCCCCGCCCCGATCAGGGACGCCCTCCGTACGCCCCGCCGAACCCTTTCCCGGGCGGCGCCCCGTACCTTCCGCCCCACCCTGACCAGCACGGTCTCGCGCCCTTCGCCCATCCGGCGCCTCCGGGCCCCTACGGCCCGCCCGGCCACCTCCCCCAGCCGCCCTTCCCTCCCCGCGTCCCACCGCCGCCGGCGCCGAACAACAGCGCGGCGAGCGTCCTGTGGGCCCTGGCGCCGCTGCTGACGTGCGGTTTCGCCACGCCGTTCACCATGGGATACGCGGCGGCCAAACTGCGCAGCGCGATGCTGGCGCTGTCGGCGGCGATCTACGCCCTCGGCATGTGCGTCTTCATGCTGGGCGCCACCAGCGACGCCAGCGACGACTTCGTCGTACTTCTGTCCATCCTCGGAGCGGGCGGAAGCTGGCTCGGCGGCACGATCCACTCGTTGATCATCCGCAGGAGGGTCTTCGAGCGCGCCGACAGCCCGAACGACCACGCCGTGGCCTTCGTCCAGCACCGGCGCGAGCTGCGGCAGCAGGCCCGCGAGCTGGTGGAGCGCGACCCGGCGCTGGCCCGCGAGCTGCGCATCGGGCGGCCCGACCTGCCCCGGCAGTACGACGACGGCGGGCTGGTCGACGTCAACCACGTGCCCGCGGCCGTGATCGCCGGCCTGCCGGGCATGACGCCGGCGCTGGCCGAACGGGTCGTCGAAGTGCGGACGAACGTCGGCGGCTTCGTCTCGGCCGAGGACATGTCCATCGCCGTCGACCTGCCGCCCCGCCTCACCGGCGAGCTGGTGGAAATGACGATCTACCTGCCGTGAGCCGTCCCTGACCGGGCGATCGGCGCCATGGCCGTGCCGCCAAAAGCATGCGTAAGCCCGCCTATCCCCGTAATCTTCGCGATATGCAACCAGCCAGGCCCTCTTCGTCCACCACCGCGATCAGCGTCGTGTGGGCACTGGCTCCGCTGTTCACCTGCGGTTTCGCGACGCCCTTCACCATCGGATACGCGGCCTACCGCAGGCGCGCCCCCATGATCGCCGCGGCGGCGCTGTTATACCTGATCAGCCTGTTCGTGATGTTCGTCCTCATCGTCGCCTTCGACGGCACCGACACCTACCCCGACTGGGCGGGGCTCCTCATCGTCGTGGGGCTGTTCAGCAACTGGATCGGCGGGCTCATCCACTCTCTGGCCATCCGTTCCGCGGTGTTCGCCCCGGGAGGCCCGAGGGGCGCCGGCGCCGCGCCGTACCCGCCGCGGGACTTCCGCCCGCCGTACCCGCCGGGTCCCTACCCGCAGCCCCCCGTTCCCGTGCCGTACGGGGCCCCGAACCTCTCGCGGAACCGGCCGCAAGGTCAGCACCGGCCCGAAGGTCCCTACCAGCCCGGCGCGGCCCCGCAGCGGCGCCCGCCGCACGACCCCCGGCAGCAGTGGCCGCAGGGTGGGCCGCCGCGGCAACAGCGGCCGCAGCCCGGAACACCGCCGCAGGCCCCGCACGCGCCGAGGCCGCAGCCGCACCCGTCCCAGGCCCGGCCCCAGGCGCCGTCCCAGACTCAGGGCAGGCCCCGGTACCCCGAGCAGGACCAGCCGCGGATCGCGCAGGACCAGGGGCGGCAGGCCCCACAGGACGGCCGCCCGGCCGCCCCGCCGTTGACCACGAACCCGCCCGCGCGCGCCCGCACCACCGACCCCGGCGCCGGCTCGCCCGCCACGCCCAGGACGCCGGCCGGCCCGACGACCCCGGCCACTCCCGCCGCCCCGGCGTCCTCGGTCCCGGGCGGCCGGCGCGACGCCTCGACGCTGCCCACGCAGTCGCCGGGACCGCTGCCCGCCGGAGAGCCCGACCACATCGGCCCGTACCGGCTGATCGGCAGCCTCGGGCAGGGCGGCCAGGGCGCGGTGTACCTCGGCGAGACGCCCGACGGCACCCGCGTCGCGATCAAGGTGCTGCACGCCCGGCTGGCGACGGAGACCGGCGCCCAGCAGCGCTTCCTCCGCGAGGTCGAGGCCGCCCGGCGCGTCGCGCCGTTCTCCACCGCCCGCGTGATCGACGCCGACATCGACGGCGACCGGCTGTTCATCGTGAGCGAGTACGTCGAGGGCGCGTCGCTGGAGCAGCTCGTACGCGAGCGGGGCCCGCGCGGCCACGACGGCCTGGTGCGGCTCGCGCTGGGCACGGCCGGCGCGCTCGCCGCGATCCACCGGGCCGGCATCGTGCACCGCGACTTCAAGCCGAGCAACGTCCTGATCGGCTCGGACGGGCCCCGTGTGGTCGACTTCGGCATCGCGCGGGTGCTGGACAACGCCACCGCCACCTCCAGCGGCGTGCTCGGCACCCCGGCGTACATGTCCCCTGAGCAGGTGTCGGGCGAGCGCGTCGGGCCGGAGTCCGACGTGTTCAGCTGGGCCGCGACGATGGTGTTCGCCGCGACCGGCCGCCCGGCCTTCGGGGAGGACAACATCGCGGCGGTGTTCAACCGCATCTTCACCAAGCAGCCCGACCTTTCCGCGCTGCCCGGTTCGCTGGCCCAGGTCGTCGGCAAGTGCCTGGAGAAGCGCCCGGAGAACCGGCCCTCCGCCTCCGACGTGATGCTCGCCATCGTGCACTGACCTGTGCTGGACGGGCGCCGGGAGGCGCCGCGGGCGGAGGCGGTAGATTCGCGTCCGCGCTGTTCGCCCTGTTCATCGCGTTCATCGTGTTCCGTTCGCCCCGCCGGAACGCGTTCCGCCCGCCTACCGGAAGAGGTGTGAGGGTCATCTCTCAGCAGCCCGCCGACGCCGCGCCCGACACCACGTCCGACGCCGCGCCCGACGCCGCGCCCGCCGCCGTGCCCGCCGTCATGCCCGGCACCACGCCCGACGCGGCCGCCCTGCACGAGATCGTCCCCGGCGTCCTGGCCTGGGTCCAGCCGGACAGCACCTGGTGGGTCAACAACGCCGGGGCAGTGACGGGGGACGACGGCGTCGTCCTGATCGACACCTGCGCCACCGAGTCGCGCACCCGGCGCTTCCTGGACGCCGTGCGCGCGGCCACCGGCGACGCCCCGGTGCGCGTCGCGGTCAACACCCACCAGCACGGCGACCACTCCTACGGCAACAGCCTGCTGCCCGCCTCCACCGTCATCGTCGGGCACGAGGCGATGCGCGAAGGGCTGCTGACCGACCCCATCATCGACGGGTGCCCGCCGATCTGGGCGCCGGTGCCCGACTGGGGCGGGGTGACCCGCCGGGTGCCGTCCATCACGCTGCGGTCGGAGCTGACGGTGTTCACCGGCGGGCGCCGGGTGGAGCTGCGCCATCCCGGACACCCCGCGCACACCACCGGCGACGTGGTCGCCTGGCTGCCGGAAGAGCGGGTGCTGTTCTCCGGCGACCTGGTCTTCCACGGGCTCACCCCGCTGGTCTTCATGGGCTCGGTGGAGGGGGCGCTGCGCTCGCTCGACTGGATGGCGGCCTTCCAGCCCGACCACCTCGTCCCCGGGCACGGCCCCGTGGTGGACGCGCGGGCGCTACCCGGCGTGCTGGCGGCGCACGAGCGGTACTACCGGCTGGTCCTCGCGACCGCCGAGAGCGGGCGCAGGGACGGGCTGACGCCGCTGGAGGCGGCCCGGCGGTGCGACCTCGGCGAGTTCGCCGGCTGGGCGGACGCCGAACGCCTCGTGCTCAACCTGCACCGCGCCTACCTGGACGCGGCGGGCGGCGGCGAGCTCGACCTGCTCCAGGCGTTCGGCGACGCCGTCGCCTACCACGGCGGCCCGCTGCCCACCTCGGTCTGACCCTGAGGTCATGCGTGGGCCGGCCGGTCAGCCGGCGGTCTCCGAGGGCGGGCGCAGGCCGGAGGTGAGCAGGGTCAGGACCTCGACCAGGTCAGGGCCGGACGGGATCGATCGCGGGTCCACCAGCCATTGCGCGGCCAGGCCGCTGAGCAGCACCTGGTAGAAGGCGCCGATCTTCTCGGCGGTCTTGTCGTCCGCGCCGGCGCCGAGGTCGCCGATCAGCTCGACCAAACCGAGGCGGGCCTGCCGCCCGGCCTCGGCGAAGGCCTCGCGCAGCTCCGGCGTCCTTTCGATGTGGGCGACCAGCTCGAACTGGACGGCCCACAGCGGGCGGTTCTCCTCGAAGGACCGGATCGCCGCCGACCAGGCCGCCTCGAACCGCTGCTTCGGGTCGGCCGCCGGGTCGACCCGCGCGGCCAGCGCGCGGCCGAGATCGGCCCCCCATTCTTCGAGGGCCTGGAGCAGGGCCGCGTTCAGCAGCGCCTCCTTCGACCCGTAGTGGTAGCCGATCGCCGCGAGGCTCACCACGCCGGACGCCGCGGCGATGTCGCGCGCCGTCGTGCGGGCGTACCCCTTTTCGTACAGGCAGCGCTTGGCGCCGGCCAGCAGGTCTTCACGATTACCCATGCCCAGAGTCTACACACGTCTGAGACATACGTATCGTACAGATGTATTGCACAGTCGACTGATACATATGTATCGTTCGGTGCGGACGACGCGCCGGACCGCCGACAAGGGGTCCGGCGGCCGACACCGCCGGGAGCCTCCGGCGGGCACGACCGAACGAGGAGCCCCCCATGAGAAACCGCACGATCCTGATCTCCGGCGCCGGCATCGCGGGCACCGCGCTCGCCTACTGGCTGCGCCGCCACGGCTTCACGCCCACGGTCGTGGAGCACGCCTCCGCCATCAGGGCCGGCGGCTACAAGGTCGACATCCGCGGCGCCGCGCTGGAGGTCGTGCGGCGGATGGGTGTCCTCGACGAGATCCGCCGCGAGCGCACCGACGTCCGGCGCGGGTCGGTCGTGAACGCCGCCGGCCGGCGGGTGGCGAGCATGGACGGCGACGCCTTCGGCGGCCGGTCGGACGAGGACGCCGAGATCCTCCGCGGCGACCTCCACCGCATCCTGTACGACCTGACCAAGGACGACACCGAGTACCTCTTCGGCACCTCCATCGCCGCCGTCGCCGAGACCGCCGACGGGGTGTCGGTCACCTTCGACACCGGCGAGACCCGCGTCTTCGACCTGGTCGTGGGCGCCGACGGCCTGCACTCCGTCACCCGCCGCCTCGCCTTCGGGCCCGAGGAGGACTACGTCCGCGACCTCGGCTACCACGTGTCGATCTTCAGCGTGCCGAACCACCTCGACCTCGACCGCGAGGAGATGACCTACGTCTCCCCCGGCCGCACCACGCTGATGTACAGCACCGCCAAGGACTCCGGCGCCAAGGCCATGTTCCTGTTCGCCGGGGCGCCGCGGAAGCACGACCACCGCGACCGCGCCGCGCAGCAGAGCATCCTGGCCGACGCCTACGCCGAGGACGCCTGGGAGGTCCCCCGGCTGCTCTCCGAGATGCGGTCCGCGCCCGACTTCTACTTCGACACGCTGAGCCAGGTCCACATGGACCGCTGGTCCAAGGGCCGCGTGGCGCTGCTCGGCGACGCCGGCTACTGCGCCTCCCCCGCCTCCGGCCAGGGCACGAGCCTCGCCCTCGTCGGCGCGTACGTCCTGGCGGGCGAGCTGGCCGCCGCGGACGGCGGCCACGAGGCCGGGTTCGACCGCTACGAGAAGGAGATGCGGCACTTCGCCGAGGAGAACCAGAAGCTCGGGCCGCAGAACGTCAAGCACATGGTGCTCGGCAGCAGGTGGCTGATCGGGTTCCAGATGACGATGCTGCGCGTCATGCCGTACATGCCGGGCAAGGACCGCGTCATCACGAAGATCCTTGAGCCGATCCACCAGGCCGCGAACGCCATCACGCTCAAGGACTACTGAGACCGGGGGCACGGACATGCCGCGAAAGGTGATCTAATAACGCGACGAAGGGGGTGCGACATGGAACAACGACGCGTGGTGGTCTCCGGGGGAGGCACCGGCATAGGCCTGGCCACGGCGGACGCCTTCGCCGCCGAGGGCGCCCAGGTCGTCATTCTGGGACGCCGGGAAGAGGTGCTGAAGGAGGCGGCCGCCAGGCTGAACACCGCCTACGACGCCCACCTGGTGACCTGGAAGGCCGCCGACCTGTCCGACCCCCGGCAGACGCAGGAGGCCGTCGAGGCCATCGCCGTGCAGGGCCCGGTGGACGTGGTCGTCACCAACGCGGGCGGGAACGTCGCCTCCGCCGACGACGGCACGCTGGCTGGCATCGCCGAGGGCTACCGGGCCAACTTCGACGCCAACGTGCTCACGGCGGTCCTGCTCACCGAGGGCCTGCTGCCCTACCTCCGGCGGCCGGGCGCGCGCGTCGTCCACCTGTCCTCGATCGCCGCGGTGCGCGGGCCGGGGTCCTACGGGGGCGCCAAGGCGGCCCTGCACGCCTACACCTTCGAACTGGCGCAGCGCCTCGGGCCCGACGGGGTCACGGTGAACGCGGTCGCCCCCGGGTACGTCGCCGACACCGAGTTCTTCGGCGGCCGGGCGACGCCCGAGTTCGTGCGGTCGCGCGTCGGGCAGACCCTGGTCGGCAAGGCCGGCACGCCGGCCGAGGTGGCGGCGGCCATCAGGTACCTCGCCTCCCCGGAGGCCGGGTACGTCACCGGTCAGGTGCTGCACATCAACGGCGGCGCGATGCTCGGGCGGTAGGCCGCCGAGCCTCCGTATGCCCTTCCCGCCGATCCCGGGTGCCTCATCCGGCGATGCTTCCCGCCCGGGGTGGTTCAGCCGGCGATGAGGACCTTGACGACCCCGGTGAGCGCGAGCTGTACCAGGGCCAGGGGCACCAGGCCGATCCAGGCGAGCTTCTGCAACTGGTCGGCACGGAACCGCGGGAAGCTGACGCGCACCCAGATCACCACGAACGCCAGCGCGAAGATCTTGATCAGCGTCCAGACGGGGCCGGGCAGCAGCGGCCCCTGCCAGCCGCCGAGGAACAGCACGGCGGTCAGCGCCGACAGCACCACGATGCCGACGTACTCCGACAGCAGGAACAGCGCGAACCGGATGCCGGTGTACTCGGTCATCGGGCCCATGATGATCTCGGAGTCGGCGATCGGCATGTCGAACGGCGGCCTGCGCAGCTCGGCGAGGCCCGCGACGAAGAACACCACCGCGCCGATGGCCTGCCACGGCAGCCACCACCACTGCCAGGCCTCCACGATGCCGGGCAGCGACAGCGTGCCCGCCGCCATGGCGACCGAGGACGCCGCGAGCACCAGCGGCAGCTCGTACGACATGAGCTGGGCCGCCGCCCGCATGCCGCCGAGCGCGGAGTACTTGTTGGCCGACGACCAGCCCGCCATGATCGAGCCCAGCACGCCGACGCCCATCACGGCCAGCACGAAGAACAGCCCGACGTCGAGGTCGACGCCGAACATGCCCGGCGCGATCGGGATGACGGCCATCACCACCAGGTAGGGCACCAGCGCCACCGCGGGGGCGATGGAGAAGACCCGCCGGTCGGCCGCCGCGGGGATGATGTCCTCTTTCTGGACGAACTTCACCCCATCGGCGATGAGCTGCGCCCAGCCGTGGAAGCCTCCGGCGTACATGGGGCCGAGGCGCGACTGCATGTGGGCCATGGCCTTGTGCTCGGTCTGCCCCACGATCAGCGGCAGGGTCAGGAACGCGATGACGATCACCGCGAGGCGCAGCACGACGTCGAGCACCTCAGCCATCGCCGTCCTCCCCTCGTTCGGCGCCCGCCGCCGGCGGCCCGGGCGGCGCGGATGCCTCCCCGAGCGGCGCGGAAGCTTCCCGGGATGACGCGGATGCCTCCCCGGACGGTGCGGGGGCCTCGCGGGCCGGGGCCGGGCGGACGGCGCGGGGGCCCCGCACCGGGGGCGGCGCGGCCGCGTTCGGACCCCAGTCGGCGGGGACGCCGGGCGGCGCCATCTTGCGGCGGCTGGGCGAGCCGGAGCCCGACTCGCCGGGCTCCTTGGCGCCCGGCCACGACTTGGCGACCCGGGCGGCCAGCACGAAGTCCTTGCGGAGCGGGTGTCCCTCGAAGCCGTCCGGCAGCAGGAGGGGGACCAGGTAAGGGTGGCCCTCGAAGACCACCCCGAACATCTCGAAGGTCTCACGCTCGTGCCACTCGGCGCCGCGGAAGACGCCCGTGGCGGTGGGCAGCCGCGGGTCTTCGCGGGGCACCCGCGTCCTGGCCAGCAGGTGGGCGTGCTCGACGGGGTCGAAGAGGTGGGCGACCACCGAGAAGCCGTCCGGCGGGTCGTCCACACCGGTCAGCCAGTCGAAATACGCGCAGCCGAGGACGTCGCGGGCGAAGGTCAGCAGATCGACCCAGTCGCCTGGGGCGACGTCCACGGTGACCTGGCCGAAGGAGTCGGAGACCTCGGCGCGCGCGCCGTACCGCTCGGCGAGCGCGGCCTTCACGCCGTGCCCCCGGCACCCGGGCCGAGGGCGCCCGTACCGCCGGTGCCCGAGCGGACCGCGTCCGCACCGCCGGCACCGCTCGCGCCCGAGCGGGCCGGGGCGTAGCGGTCGCCCAGCGACTCGGCGGCGATCTTCTCCTGGAGCTTCATGATGCCGTGCAGCAGGGCCTCCGGGCGCGGCGGGCAGCCGGGGACGTAGACGTCGACCGGAATGATCTGGTCGACGCCCTTGGTCACGCAGTAGGAGTCCCAGTAGGGGCCGCCGGAGTTGGAGCAGGCTCCGAAGGAGATGACGTACTTGGGGTCGGGCATCTGCTCGTAGAGCCGCTTGACCGCCGGGGCCATCTTGTCGGTGACGGTGCCCGAGACGATCATGAGGTCCGCCTGCCTGGGCCCGTTGGCGAACGGGATCACGCCGAACCGGATGAAGTCGTGGCGGCTCATCGAGGTGGCGATGAACTCGATCGCGCAGCACGCCAGCCCGAAATTGAACACCCACAGGGAATAGCGCCTGCCCCAGTTGAGGATGAAGCGCATCGGTTTGGGAGCGAGCCGGGACACCGGCCCGACGGTCGGCATCGGAAGATCGCTGGCGGCCATAAGGGCATTGTCTCCTTTCCGTCACCAACAGGCGAGTGCCGCCCCCTCCACCTCCGGCCGAACGCCCGCCGTCACGTCCCGGCGCGGCCCGCCGCTCCCGTCACGTCCAGGCGAGCACGCGCTTGCGCCAGGCGTACAGGATGCCGATGCCGATGAAGGCGAGGAAGACGAACATCTCGACCAGCGTGGTCATGCCGAAGCCGGGTGCGGCGAAGACGGTCGCCCAGGGGAACAGGAAGACGGCGTCCACGGCGAACACGACGTACAGGTAGGTGAAGACGTAGTACCTGACCTGCGACTGCGCCCAGCCCTCGCCGACGGGGTCGACGCCGCATTCGTAGGTGGTCAGCTTCTCGGGCGTGGGGCGGTCGGGCCGCAGCAGCCGGTTGACGAACAGCCCGCCGGCGAACACGGCGACGCCGATCGCCATCAGCAGGGCCACGACGGCGTAGGAACCGAAATATCCGCTCACACAGCCTCCCCCTTGCCCGCCCGCTGGAGCGCGGACCCACGGCGCGAGCTCACGGGACCTCCAGCACGGGATGGAAAGTCGCTTTCCGTTACCCGTCCACTACCCATAGCGGGCAAAACCCAGTCTTTCATCACTTAAATATCTAGTAAATGGGTACGTAGGGGTGCTTAGTGTGGCAGTCATGTCCCGTCCGCTCCGGTCCGGAGGCGTCGCGGCGCTCATCGCGATCACCACCGGATGCGGGATCACGATTCCCCTCCCCTCACAAGATCCGCCGGGAACCCTGCCCGCGCAACCCACGACGATCAACTTCGTCGACCCCGCCTCGATCCCCGGCCTCGCCGTGCGCACGACCTCCGACGACTCCTCCGGCCTGCGCGTCTTCGCCGGCTACCCGGCGCCGCCGTCCGCCCCCGCCCTCGGCCGGCGGCTGGAGCAGGTGACCTCGGCGGCCGTCCGGCGGTTCACCGAGGACTCGCGCCGCCGCAAGGGCGGCCAGGCGGGCCCCGCGGCCTCCGAGCTGAACATCGGCTGGCAGGTGGCGGCGGCCTCCGGCGGGGTGTTCGGCGTGCGGCTGCGCACCGGGACGCTCACCGGCTCGGCCTGGCGCAACTCGCTGGCCACCTACTGGTACGACGAGACCGACCGGCGCGTCCACGACTCGGCCGACCTGGTCAAGGACGCCAAGGCGCTGGACACGCTGGCCGCGGTCGTACGCGCCCGCCTCGGCGGGCTCGGCCCGGAGATCACCCCGGGCGCGGTCAGGCCCGACCGGACGCTGTTCGACTCGCTGAACTTCAACCCGCACGGCGACCTGGTGATCGAGTTCGACGACGGCCTGGTGGCTCCCGCGCGGATGGGGCGCATCGCCGTCGCCGTGCCGAAGCGGGAGGCCGCGTCCCTGCTGTCCGACCTCGGCCGCCGGGTCATGAACGCCGTGGACTCCGCCACCCCGCCGACCCTGGAGGCCTCGCCGCCTCCGGAGTTCAGCCCGGCCCCCGAGGACGCCGACGCCGGCGGCGTCAGCGGAGGCGGCGTCAGCGGAGGCGGCGGCTCGGCGGAGGGCGGGCCGGACTGCTCGGTCACCAAGTGCGTGGCGCTGACCTTCGACGACGGCCCAGGACCGCAGACCGCCCGGCTGCTGTCCATCCTGGCCAAGTATGGCGCGCGCGCCACGTTCTTCACCCTGGGCTCCAGCGCCGAGGCACGGCCCGACCTGCTGCGCGGCATCGCCGCCGCCGGGGACCTGGTCGCCAACCACACCTGGACGCACCGCGACCTGACCGCCATGGACGTCAACCGGATCAGCGCCGAGCTCGACCGCACGCAGATCGCGGCCGGCGTCGCGACCGGCCGGGCGCCGACGCTGATGCGGGCGCCGTACGGCGACACCGACGCCAAGGTGGTCGTCGCGGCCCGCGCGCTGAACCTTTCAATCGTCGGATGGAACGTGGACGCGGGGGACGCCAGGGACGCCGGATCGGACGCCGTCGCCCGCCGCACGGTCAGGCGGACCAGGCCGGGCTCGATCGTCCTCATGCACGAGACGGGCACGGCGACCGCGGCGGCGTTGCGGAAGGTGCTGGCGCGACTGGCGATGAAGGGGTACGCCTTCGTGACGGTCCCCGAGCTGTACGGCTCGCGCCGCATGGCGCCGGGCGAGGTGTACGACGGGGCCGGCCCGACGCCGCGGCGCACGCGGGCGCGGCGCCACGACGGCGCCATGACCGCCCCCGCCGCCGCGGCCCGGCCGGGCCCGCGGAGCGGGTACTGAGGCGAGGCGCTCGGAGTCATCGGGTGAAGGGACATATAGTTGGTCAGCGTGACCGCATACGTGCTCTACTCCCGCTTGCACGTTGATCTATGCAGGCTTGCCGCGGGGCTGTGTACCAGGAGCCGTCTCCGGTCGTGACCGCGCTTCCCGCAGTGGTCACCACCCCCGAATCGATCTGAGCCATCCGGCCGCACAGCGTGCGGGCGCCTGGACATCGCCCCCGGTGTCAGGCGTGTCCCGCACCACGAAGAGATCGACGCCGTCGCCAGGGAACCACGGTCACACCCTGATCGACGCGCATGCGTAAAGAAGCCCGCGCAGCCCCAAGGGATCTAGCATGGAAATGAATACGTGCCACGAGCGACGGCGCCCAGGCGCGTCGAGGAGGACCGAGCTGTGACCAAGCAGGTTCAGCAACTCGACCGCGTGATCATTCGCTTCGCGGGCGACTCCGGCGACGGCATGCAGCTGACCGGTGATCGTTTCACGGCGGAGACCGCGCAGTTCGGAAACGACCTTTCGACCCTGCCCAACTTCCCCGCCGAGATCCGCGCACCCGCAGGCACGCTCCCCGGCGTGTCGAGCTTCCAGCTCCACTTCGCCGACCACGACATCCTCACCCCCGGTGACGCCCCCAACGTCCTGGTCGCCATGAACCCCGCCGCGCTGAAGGCCAACATCGGCGACCTGCCGCGCGGCGCCGACGTCATCGTCAACACCGACGAGTTCACCAAGCGCAACCTGCAGAAGGTCGGCTACGCCGAGAGCCCGGTGGACAACGGCTCGCTCGGCGAGTGGCGCGTGCACGCCGTCCCGCTGACCTCGCTGACCGTCAAGGCGCTCGAAGGCTTCGAGATCTCCAAGAAGGACGCCGAGCGGGCCAAGAACATGTTCGCCCTCGGGCTGCTGTCCTGGCTGTACAACCGGCCCACCGAGGGAACGGTCAAGTTCCTGCAGACCAAGTTCGCCAAGAAGCCCGACATCGCCAAGGCCAACGTCGCGGCCTTCCAGGCGGGGTGGAACTACGGCGAGACCACCGAGTCGTTCTCGGTGTCCTACGAGATCAAGCCGGCCACGCTGACTCCGGGCCTCTATCGCAACATCTCGGGCAACCAGGCGCTGGCCTACGGCCTGATCGCGGCCTCGGTGCAGTCCAAGCTGCCGCTGTTCCTCGGCTCCTACCCGATCACCCCGGCCTCCGACATCCTGCACGAGCTGTCCAAGCACAAGCGGTTCGGCATCCGCACCTTCCAGGCGGAGGACGAGATCGCGGGCGTCGGCGCGGCGCTCGGCGCGGCCTTCGGCGGCGCGCTCGGCGTCACGACGACCTCCGGCCCCGGCGTGGCGCTCAAGGCCGAGACCGTGGGCCTGGCCGTCGCCACCGAGCTGCCGCTGATCGTGGTGGACGTCCAGCGGGCCGGCCCCTCGACCGGCATGCCGACCAAGACCGAGCAGACCGACCTGCTCATGGCGATGTACGGCCGCAACGGCGAGTCGCCGTTGCCCATCGTGGCGCCCGCGACCCCGTCCGACTGCTTCGACGCGGCTCTGGAGGCCGCGCGCCTCGCCGTGAAGTACCGCACGCCGGTCATGCTGCTGTCCGACGGCTACCTGGCCAACGGCTCCGAGCCGTGGCGGCTGCCCGAGGTGGACGAGCTGCCCGACCTGTCGGTCTCGTTCACGGTGGAGCCGAACGGCGAGGACGGCGAGACGTATCTGCCGTTCAAGCGCGACCCGCAGACCCTGGCGCGGCCCTGGGCCGTGCCCGGCACCCCGGGGCTGGAGCACCGCATCGGCGGCATCGAGAAGGCCGACGGCACCGGCAACATCTCCTACGACCCGCACAACCACGACCTGATGGTCCGGGTCCGCCAGGCCAAGATCGACGGCATCGCGCAGGACATCCCGCCGCTTGAGGTCGACGACCCCGACGGCGACGCCCGGGTGCTGGTCATCGGCTGGGGCTCGACGTACGGGCCCATCGCGGCGGCCGTGCGGCGGGCGCGCAAGTCCGGCGCGAAGATCGCCCAGGCGCACTTCCGTCACCTGAACCCGCTGCCCGCCAACACCGGCGAGGTGCTGCGCTCCTACGACAAGGTGCTGCTGCCCGAGATCAACCTCGGCCAGCTCGCCCTGCTGCTGCGGGCGCGGTTCCTGGTCGACATCATCAGTTACAACCGCGTGCGCGGTCTTCCCTTCAAGGCCGAGGAGCTGGCCGGAGTGATCCAGGACGTGATCGACAGTGAGTGACATCGCGACGAACGGGCACACCGCCGAGCCGATCGGCCGTGGCAGCGGGCTCACGCTGATCCCCCGGGCCACCGAGAAGCAGACCCTGAAGGACTTCAAGAGCGACCAGGAGGTGCGCTGGTGCCCCGGGTGCGGTGACTACGCCATCCTGGCCGCGGTCCAGAGCTTCCTGCCCGAGCTCGGGCTCAAGCGCGAGAACATCGTCTTCGTCTCGGGCATCGGCTGCTCGTCCCGCTTCCCGTACTACCTGAACACCTACGGGTTCCACTCGATCCACGGCCGGGCGCCGGCGATCGCGACCGGCCTGGCCGCCTCCCGCCCCGACCTGTCGGTGTGGGTGATCACCGGTGACGGCGACGCGCTGTCGATCGGCGGCAACCACCTGATCCACGCGCTGCGCCGCAACGTCAACCTGAACATCCTGCTGTTCAACAACCGCATCTACGGGTTGACCAAGGGGCAGTACTCCCCGACCTCCGAGGTCGGCAAGATCACCAAGTCGACGCCGATGGGCTCGCTGGACAAGCCGTTCAACCCGATCTCGCTCGCGCTCGGCGCGGAGGCCGGGTTCGTCGCCCGCACCCTCGACTCCGACCGCAAGCACCTGCAGTCGGTGCTGCGCGAAGCGGCGGCGCACCGGGGCACGAGCCTGGTCGAGATCTACCAGAACTGCAACATCTTCAACGACGGCGCGTTCGACGCGCTCAAGGACCCGGCGCTGCGCGACGACGTCACGCTGCGCCTGGAGCACGGGCAGCCGATCGTGTCGGCCTCGAAGGCCGTGCGCCGCGGCCCGGACGGGCGCGTCCAGGTCGTCGACCGCGCGGGCGTCCCCGAGTCCGAGATCATGGTGCACGACGCCCACGACCCCGACCCCTCGACCGCCTTCGCGCTGTCGCGGCTGGACGAGCCGGCGTTCGAGCACGTGCCGATCGGCATCTTCCGGTCGGTCGACCGCCCGGCGTACGACACGCTGATGAGCAGGCAGCTGCACGAGGCGGTCTCCGACCAGGGCGCCGGCGACCTCGGCCAGTTGCTGCGCGGCGGCGACACCTGGCGCGTCGGCTGACCCGGGGTCTTCGCCCGAAGGCCCGGTGAGCGAGGAAGCCCTCCACGGACTCCGTGGGGGGCTTCTTGGCCGAAGTCGGCCGTCCGCGCAATCCAGATGCGCTGCTCACCCGTCCTATTGCCGGCGGTGTCGACGTCTGCGGCGTCGACACCGCGCCGCACGGCGGTGCGCCGGGGCGGAAACGTGCCGATCTTCGCGAAGGGGCCAGCCTTGCATCTGTACCGCGACGGTTCCACGACCGCCCTGCGCTATCTGGGCCACGCCGGTTTCATCGCCGAGCACCAGGGTGTGCGGCTGCTCATGGATCCCTGGTTCTATCCCGCGTTCCTGCGATCGTGGTTCCCCTATCCCGACAACCGCGATCTTCTCGACACCGTCCGCGGCGAGCGTTTCGACTACTTGTACGTCTCGCACGCCCACGAGGACCACTTCGACGAACGCCTGCTCCGCACGCTGGACAGGTCCATCACCGTGATCGTGCCCAGATACCGGTCCAAGATCATGGTGAGGCGCTTCAAGGCGCTCGGATACGAGAAGGTCGTGGCGCTCGGCCACAAGGAGTCCCACGAGCCGGCGCCGGGCTTCACCGTGACCATGTATCTCGACACCAGCCACAAGGAGGACAGTGGTCTGCTGGTCGAACTCGACGGCTTCCGCTTCCTCGACCTCAACGACTGCAACACCCCGATGTCGGAGCTGCCCGGCCAGGTGGACCTGCTCGCCGCGCAGTTCTCCGGGGCGATGTGGTACCCGAACTGCTACGACTATCCGCCCGACGTCATGCGCAAGAAGGTCGACGCCGTCCGCGGGGACCTGCTGGACACGCTGTACCGCAAGGTGCGCATCACCGAGGCGTCGGCCTATCTGCCCTCCGCGGGCCCCGCGTGTTTCCTGGACCCGGTGCTGGAGCCGTACAACGACCGCGACGCGACCATATTCCCGCACTGGGAGGACGTCGCCGACCAGTTCGCGCAGGCCTGCCCCGGGGTGGAGGTGCTACGGCTGTTCCCCGGCGACGCCGTCCGCGTCGGCGACCGTCCGGTGGTGGAGCGCGATCCCCGCGCGAGGAGGTCGGAGGACCTCGCCGCCTACCGGGAGCGGCGGCGCGAGGAGTGGAGCGCCTTCTACGACGAGCCCGCCGAGCCGGTGACCACCGAGGAGATCGAGGCGTACTTCGCCAAGCTGCAGAGCTGGAACAAACGCTTCCTCAGCGACTTCTCCAAGGACATCCGCCTGGTGGCCGACGGCCGCATGTGGGACGTGCGGCTCGGCCGCCTGGCCGAACGGTTCGTCATCGAAGGGGAGGAACCGTACGACCCGGACTACACCCTGCTGCTCTGCCCCCGCACGATGAGAGCCGTCATCGAGGAGCGCACCGGCTGGGAGGAGGCCCTGCTGTCGATGCGGGTGGGGCTGCACCGCGAACCCGACGTCTTCGACCTGACGTTCATGAGCCTGCTGCGGTACGGCAACCAGCCGGTGCAGACGATGCAGATGCTCAGGGAGCGGCAGAACACCGAGACGATCGAGCGCGACGGGCTGCGCATGCAGCGGTTCTGCCCGCACGCGGGCGAGGACCTCACGCACGCGACCGTCTGCGAGGGCGTCATCGAATGCCCCCGGCACCACTGGAAGTGGAAGGCGGCCACCGGCGAGTGCATCGACGGCGGAACCCTGCCGCTGCGGGTCGAGCCGCTCGGCTGACCACGCGGCCGCGCGGTCACCGTCACCGGTCCCGCCGGGCCACAACGGGTACGAGCCCCCGGCCGCGAGGCGCGGGGGCTCGTCACCGGGCCGTCAGGGGGTGACGGGCTTGCCGGTGTCCTGCCAGACGTTGTTCTGCCACACGTTCCCCGAGGCCTTCTCGTCATAGTGGGCGACGGCTCCGAACTCACCGCACTTGGCGTTGACGGAGCGGCTGAACACGTTGTCGCGGACCACCACGTTGCTCGTCGGGTACTGCCGTCCCGATCCGCCGTACAGGCAGTAGCCTCCGCCGCTGAGCAGGTTCTCCTCGACGGTCACGTTGTTGATCGGACCGAGGTCTGCGTCGATCATGATGGCGCTGGTCTGCTCCTCGGGGTTGCTCACCGTGTTGTGCCGGATGATGAGCTTCCCTGTCGTCTGGTCGGTCTGGATGCCGTCCACGTGGTCGCCGGGGAACGACTTCAGGTCGTGGACCCAGTTGTCCTCCAGCAGGCCCTCACCGGTGACGATGCCGTCGGTGACGTCGTGGATGTCGTTGCCCCGCACCGTCATCGTGCCGTTGCCGATGTTCTTGACGCCGACGTGTAGCTGGCTCGACCCCTTGCCGGCGATCTCGCAGTTCTCGACCGTCAGGTTCGTGTAGCCGTTGCGGAGCTGGATGCCCCAGTAGCCCCCGGTGATGACCTTGCAGTTGCGGATGGTCACGTTGCTGGCGTACACGTCCACGCCGTCGGTGAACTCCACCCCGTCGAGGACCAGGCCGCTCTCCCGGATCTCGCCGCCCTTGCGACTCTTGAGAGTGCCGCTCGGGCCGGTGTTGGCGGCTCCGGGCCAGGCGCCGCTCGGCGTCGTCGGCTTGGACGTGGGCACCACGGTCGGCTGGCTGGTCGGGTCCGCGGTCAGCGACGGCCTGGGCGTCGCCGGCCTCTCGGTCGGCGTCGGCGTGGGCGTCGGCCTCGTCGTGCGCGTGGGGGTCGGCGTCGGGGTGCGCGTCGGCGTGAGGGTCGGCGTCGGGGTGCGGGTGGGCGTCCGGCTCGCCGTCGGGGTGACGCTCGGCCGCGGGCTCGACGTCGGCGTCGCCGTGGCGGAGGTGGGCGGCGTCGGCGACACCTCGACACCGCCGGACGGGCCGGAGACGGTCGGGGTGGGCACGGGAGTGGTCGTCCGCGGCGTTCCCGGCTCGGAAGTGGCAGGACCCGCCGTGGGCGCGCCGTTCGTCGGCCTGCCCTGCGGGGGGCGGACGACGCGGCGTTCGCGGTGGCGGAAGATGACGTCGACCCAGTAGTTCACCTTCGCCGGATGCCGGCGGGACGGGAAGGCGGCCTTCGCGGAGGAGGTGAACACCCCCGCCTGAGCGGTCAGCGGGCCCACGGTGACGGGGGCGCGGAAGCCTCCTGGCTGGGCGACGTACCCGCCGTTTCTCGTGTGGTACGACACCGTGTAGACACGGCCGGCGACGATCGGCACCGGCTCGGAGAACAGCGCCTGCTGCCAGCCGCTGCGCGTCTCATCGGTGAAGGTCACCTTGGCGAGCAGCTTCCTGTCGGAGTCCCAGAGGCTGCCGCGGTGCGGGCCGACCTCGCCGCCGGGCTTGTAGAACCGCACACCGGCCACCTCGCCGTCACGGCTGGCCTTGAAGCGGGTGCCCAGCTCCAGAGGAGTGCGCTCGGACTGCGTCCTGCCCTTGACGGCCGGCTTGGACTTCCAGAGGCTGGACTCCAGCGTCACCTCGGCCGAGACCGGCGCGGCGTTCGCGGCCGGCGGCCGCGCCACCTCGTCGCGGTCGAGCACCACCACCGTGACCGTCGCTCCCAGCACCACGGCGCCGGCGACCACCATCACCCGCCCCATGGCCGGCATTCCGGACGACCGCGTGGACGGAGACCTGCGGGGGGATGACCGACGGCGTGCTCGTCGCCCGTTCGCCTGCTGGGAATCGCTCACCGTACGAGCCTCCACCTCCGGCACCCACGGATGCCGGGCTCTCCGAACTTGTTCAGCGCGAGGCCATTGTTGCGGTTGGGAAACGGTGAGACAACCAGAATGCCGGTTTTTATCGGTTAATCAGCTGTATTAGGCATAGAAACGCGAAGTGCAGCGACGAAATCCCGCATTAGACGACATCCCTAATTGCCGGTTCGCGGCATCGCCCCCCGCGCGCCCTCGCGCAGCCGGCGGTAGTAGGCGCGGCAATCATCGTATCGAGGGAGCAGCCCCTTCCTTTCGGCGTCCGCCAGAGCGGGGGCCGCGGCGTCCTTGGGCGACAGCAACGGCTCTATGTCCGCCGGCCAGGCGATGCCGAGTTCGGGATCGAGCGGATCGATGCCGTGCTCCCGTCCCGGGGCGTAGGTCTCAGAGCACAGGTACACCACCGTGGCCTGGTCGCTCAGGGCCATGAACGCGTGCCCGAGCCCTTCCGCCACGTAGACGCCCCTGCGCGTGTGCTCGTCGAGGACGACCGGCTCCCACCGGCCGAAACCCGGTGACCCGGTCCTGATGTCCACCACCACGTCAAGGACGGCGCCGCTCACACACGTCACGTACTTCGCCTGCCCGGGCGGCACGTCCGCGAAGTGCACTCCCCGCAGGGTGCCCTTGCGGGAGACCGAGCAGTTGGCCTGCGCGAGCCGCAGCGGATGCCCCACCGCCGCGGCCAGGACGTCCTCCCGGTACCACTCCAGGAACGTTCCGCGGTCGTCACCGTGCACTGCGGGGGTGAAGACGTACGCGCCTTCGATGCCTACGGATTCCATCGTCACCGGCCGCCACCGGAACGGTCGGTGAGCGCGCCGTCACGTTCAGGGAACAAGACCCACTCTGCCCTTCGTCACCCGCTCGAAAGCGGCGTCTCTGATCGCGATCACGTGCCGGGCGAAAGAAGGCCGTGCCCCGAGGAAACCCGCCTCGTCGAAGCCGCTCACCTCGTGCAACATGTTCGTCCGCGGCTCGTGGAAGAAGAAGCGGTAGCCCATCTCGCGCAGCTTGGCGTACCACCGGAGCGAGGCGAGCCCGACCAGCAGGACCATGACGTCCACCCGGCCCTCCGCCAGGTACGGCTCGGCCCCGGCGAGCACCTCGGGCTCGTGACCGGCGACGTTCACCTTGAGCACGTCCACGTGGTCCAGGCCGAGCTCACGGCACATGCCGGGCAGCGTCTCCACCCGCACCCGCTCGCCCGCCGGGGCGTCCGCCACCGGCGCGGCGAGTCCGCTGACGTAGGTGACGTCGGCCGTCGCGAAGACGGCCTCGCCGGCCTCGTCGGACAGCGCCACGGCGTGCACGCCGACCCGGTCGGCGACCCCGTTGAGCTCGGCGTTCGCGGTGAGCGCGGCGACATTGCCCGCACTGGGCTCCAAGGCGTGCACGCGCACGTCGGCCGTCCGCGCGCAGAAGATCGAGAACTGCCCGATGGCCGCCCCGACGTCGACGACCGTCCAGCCGGGCCTCAGCACCCTGTTGAGAAAGTCGTACTCGGGGTCGATGACGTCGCCGAACACCACCAGCAGCGGGACGGTCTGACCGGGATGCCGGTAGCGGAGGCGGACCCCGGAACGGCGCAGCGTCACCTCCGCCAGGTGCGGCCCCCGCGCGCGCAGCCGGCCGTAGCGGACGAGCCCGCGCAGCGCCCGCGGCACCCCGACGACTCTGGCGCCCGATCGGAGCTTGACGATCGCGTTGCGCAGCCGATCAGCGGCCATCACGCCTCTCCTCTTCGCGGGCCGGCCGGCCGGTCGTGCCGGTTCCCCGTGCTCCGGGGCCGATCTCCCTGCGCGCCGGCCGCGTCCGCCCCGGGGGCCGGCCCGCGCGAGCTCTCGTCGCGCAGCCACGTCGAGTAGTCGCCTCGCCGTACGGCACGGCGCGCGCCCGCCTTGGCCAGCACGGCCACGCCCGCGAACAGGGCGATCTTGTGCGCCGCGGAGGGACGGGAACGCGCCAGCCGCAGCAGGTCACGCAGGCCGGTGCGCGGCGGGGACGGCATGTCGGGCCGCCTTTCCACCTCGGTGACGCTGGTCGCCGCGCGCACCCGCCGCCGCAGCAGGTCGCCCAGGGTGCGGGGCGGGCGGATCACCACCCGGGCCTCCGGCGCGACGACCCGCTCGGCGGCGGAGAACGCGATGGAGGCGGCCAGGTCGTCGGCCATCACCGAGGGCAGCGCGGCGATCCGCCGATGCCCCTCGGCGTCCACCGCGATGACGCCCCGGCCGTACAGCTCGTCACGCACCGACGGGAGGCGGGTCCAGATGTCGTAGTACCAGCGGATCGCACGTGAGACGCCCGTCATGTCCAGAACGCGTTCGGGCGCGGCGGCGTGCGTGCCGGAGCGTTCCAACACGGCCGCGAGAGCTCTCACGCTCGACGCCGTCATCTCGACGTCGGCGTCGACGTAGAGGCGGGGGAAGCCCGGCGCGGCGCCGTCACCGAGGCGCAGCGCGGCGGCCTTGGACGGCACGGGCGTCTCGAGCACCGTGACGTCGGGGCCGAACTCCGAGGCGGCCGAGGCGGTGGCGTCGGAGCATCCGTTGGCGACGACGACGATGGAGAACTCGCCGGGAGCGGCGCCGTCGAGAAGCCCGCGCAGAAGGCGGCCGATGACCGCGGCCTCATTGTGGGCGGGCACGACGAGCGTCGCCTTCGGGACTGGCATGTGGCCGATTATGAGGCCTCGGACCGCTCATCACCACCAGAAGGCACAAGGTGTGGATTTCCGTGGTGCAGGTTGACAAATGGTGGCGATTAACAGTCATCATAGAACGCAGCGCTTAATCGGTTGTTCGCACTTTAAAGGCAGCTGTCCCGATCGATGGCCGACCAGGTGGATGAACGCGTTGGCAACCCCCCTTTCCTCCGGCACGGCGGCGCCGGTCACCCCGCTCCAATCGCCGAGCGGTACGCGACGGACGGAGGCCCTCGCCGGCCGTGCCGCCCCCGCCGGCCCGGCGGCGTCCTCTGACATCGCGAACCCGATTCCCCCACGATCCGCGGTCACGTAAACCGCAGCGGACACAGCGGCGTCTTTTGCATGGTTCCACGCTTCAGCGTGCAGCTCACCGGGGGTCAAAATTCGTACCATCCACGTTGGAGCGTCATGATTTGGCACAAAGCCGCGCGCTCATCCAAGCTTCTCGTCGCGGTCACCGCGGTGACTCTCGCCGCACTGTTGCCCACGTCCGCCGCCCCCGCTGCCGCCGCCGGGCCGTGCGACGCGGGGGGAAACGCCATCACCTGTGAGAACAGCCTGCCCGGCAACCCCTCCAGCGAATGGGAGACCGACTCCAGGGGCACGGTCGAGGGTTACGCCGACCAGATGAGCGTCAACCTCGGCCAGACGGTCGGCTTCAAGGTCCGTTCGTCGGCCCTGAGCCTGACCGTCGACATCTACCGGATGGGCTACTACCAGGGGAACGGCGCCCGCAAGATCACCTCGGTCCCCGCGAACGCCTCGGCCGCCCGGACGCAGCCGAGCTGCCCGGTGAACGCGACGACCGGCATGGTCGAGTGCGGCTGGGCCACGGTCGCGACATGGACCGTTCCTACCAATATGGTGTCCGGGCTGTACTTCGCGCATGTCGTGCGCCCGGACACCAATGACGACACCCATGTCGTCTTCGTGGTCCGCGACGACGCGCGCCACTCGGACCTGCTGTTCAGGACCTCCGACTCGACCTGGCAGGCGTACAACACCTGGGGCGACGTGCCCGCCACCGAGGACAACCCCACCAAGTCCCTGAACAGCTTCTACCGGGGAGACAGCGTGGCCGCCCCCGGGCGCGCGGTGAAGCTCAGCTACAACCGGCCGTTCAACACCCGGGACTCCACTCCATGGGGACGCGACTTCGTGTGGGCGAACGAGTACCCGATGGTGCGCTTCCTGGAGGCGAACGGGTACGACGTCGGGTACATGGCGAGCCTCGACGCGGCGAGGACGCCCAGCTCGCTGCTCGACCACAAGGCCGTGCTGTCGGTCGGGCACGACGAATACTGGTCGGGCGAAGAGCGCGCCGCCTTCGAGAACGCCCGTGACCACGGGGTCGGTCTCGCGTTCTTCAGCGGCAACGAGGTCTACTGGAAGACCCGCTGGGAGAACGGCTACCGCACGCTGGTGACCTACAAGGAGACCCACGCCAACGCCAAGACCGACCCGGCGACCAACGTGTGGACGGGCACCTGGCGTGACCCGAGGTTCAGCCCGCCCGCCGACGGCGGCCGCCCCGAGAACGCCCTGACCGGCACGCTCTTCACGGTGAACTGCACCAGCTCCGACAACGGCTGCGAGGCGATCCCGCTCACCGTTCCCGCCGCGGACGGCAAGATGCGCTTCTGGCGCGGCACCTCGGTCGCCGGCCAGTCCTCCGGGTCGATCAGCTTCCCAGGCCTGGTCGGCTACGAGTGGGACGAGGACATCGACAACGGCTTCCGCCCCAAGGGCCTGGTGCCGCTGTCCACGACCACGGCGACCGCCGAGCAGGTGCTCATGGACTACGGCACCAACGTCGCCGAGCGGAGCGGCACCCATCGGCTGACGATGTACCGCGCGGCGAGCGGCGCCCTGGTGTTCGGCGCCGGCACGGTGCAGTGGACGTGGGGGCTCGACGACGAGCACGACAGCTACGACGACAACGACTACAGCGACGACCGGATCAAGCAGGCGACCGTGAACCTGTTCGCCGACATGGGGGTGCAGCCGAAGTCCCTCAAGAGCGGGCTGAGCGCGGCCGCCAAGTCGACCGACGTCACCGCCCCCACGGCCGCGTTCAGCGCTCCGGCGGCGAACGCCCACGTGAACAACGGCTCCACCGCCACCATCAGCGGCACGGCCGCGGACCTCGGCGGTCAGGTCGGCGCGGTGGAGGTCTCCACCGACGGCGGCACGACCTGGCACCCGGCGACCGGGCGGACGAGCTGGACGTACTCGTGGAAGGTCACCGGAGTCGGGGCGACGTCCCTGAAGGTCCGCGCCACCGACGACAGCGGCAACGTGGGCGCCGAGGCGACCCGCAGCGTCACCGTCGACTGCCCGTGCAGCATCTTCGGCTCGTCCGTCGTTCCCGCCAACCCCTCGGAGAACGACAGCAGTGCGGTCGAACTCGGCGTGCGGTTCCGCTCGTCGGTCAACGGCTACGTCACCGGCGTCAAGTTCTACAAGGGGACCGGGAACACCGGCACGCACACCGGCACCCTGTGGTCGTCGTCCGGCCAGCAGCTCGCCACCGGCACCTTCTCCGGCGAGTCCTCCACCGGCTGGCAGAAGCTGGACTTCGCCTCACCGGTGCGCGTCACCGCGAACACCGACTACATCGCCTCGTACTACGCGCCGAACGGCCACTACGCCGGCGACGGGAACTACTTCCGCTACCAGGGGCTGACCAACGCGCCGCTGACCGCGCCGCAGGCCACCGACACGGCGGGCAACGGCGTCTACCGGCTGGGCCAGGGCTTCCCCGACCAGACCTACAACGGCGGCAACTACTACGTCGACGTCACCTTCACGGTCAACGACATCTACCCGCCGGCCGTGACCTCGGCGGCGCCGCTGCCCGGTTCGTCCAGCGTGCCGACCACGGTGCAGCCCGCGGTGACCTTCGGCGAGCCCGTGCAGGCCGGCACCGCGACGTTCACCGTCAAGGACGCCACGCAGGCGAACGTCGCCGGCACGGTGTCGCTCGACGCGTCGCGCACATCGCTCGTCTTCGCTCCCGCCGCGCCGCTGGCGCCGGGTGAGCGGTTCACGGTGTCGGTGTCGGCGGTCAAGGACGACGCCGGCAACACCATGTCGACCCCGTACACCTTCTCGTTCACGACGGCCAAGACGTGGACGCCCGGCGTGTGCCCGTGCACCCTGTGGTCCGACAGCACCGTGCCCGCGCTGCCCAGCGTCGCGGACAGCGGCAACCTGGAGGTGGGCGTCAAGTTCCAGGCCGACGCGGACGGCTTCGTCGAGGGCATCCGCTTCTACAAGGGGACCGGCAACACCGGCACGCACACCGGCACCCTGTGGGCGTCCACGGGCCAGGAGCTCGCCACGGCGACCTTCACCGACGAGTCCACCCTCGGCTGGCAGGAGGTCTACTTCAGCACGCCGGTGCCGGTGACGAAGAACACCACCTACATCGCCTCCTACCACGCCCCGAACGGCCACTACTCCTCGACGCCCAACGGGCTGGACTCCGCCGTGACCGTGTCGCCGCTCCGCACCCTGGCCAGCGGCGCGAGCGGCGGCAACGGCGTCTACAAGTACGGCGCGCGGGCGTTCCCCACCGACACGTGGGGGGCGACGAACTACTGGGTGGACGTGGTGTTCAGCCGGCTCGCCGACACCGCGGCGCCGTTCATCACGCTCAAGTCGCCCGACCACGGCGGCACGGGAGTCGCGACCGGCACCGCGGTCACGGCAACCTTCAGCGAGCCGATCGCCGAAGGCACCGCGGTCATCACGCTGAAGAACGCCGGCGGCCAGACGGTGGCGGGCACCCGTACGCTCAACGAGGCGCGCACGCTGCTCACCTTCACCCCCGCCGACCCGCTGCCGCAGAGCACCACGTACACGGTGACGGTCTCGGGGGCGAAGGACGACGCCGGCAACACCATGACGACGACGTCGTGGTCGTTCACCACCGGCGGCCCGGCGAGCTGCCCGTGCTCCATATTCGCCAGCAACGCCACTCCGGCGAACCCGTCCAACAACGACCCGAGCTCGGTCGAGGTCGGCGTGAAGTTCACGGCCGAGATGGACGGCACCGTCACCGGCGTCCGGTTCTACAAGGGCGCCGGCAACACCGGCACCCACACGGGCAACCTGTGGAGCGGCACCGGCACCCTGCTCGCGACCGGCACGTTCATCAACGAGACGGCCTCCGGGTGGCAGACGCTGATCTTCGCCTCGCCGGTCACGATCACCGCCGGCCAGGTGTACGTCGCGTCCTACCACGCCCCGCAGGGGCACTACGCGGGGGACACCGGCTACTTCAACTCCGGGCCCTACGACAACTCCCCGCTGCGCGCCCTGGTCAACAACGGATCCGCGGGCGGCAACGGCGTCTACGGCTACGGGTCCACGGGCTTCCCGACCTACAGCTACAACGGCGACAACTACTGGGTGGACGTGCTGTTCACCCCAGCCGGCTGACCCGTCCGCGTCCGAAGGACGGGTCAGCCCCGAACGAAAGGAGTCCCGGTGACATCGATCGGCCTCGCCGTGATCGGCGCAGGCTACTGGGGACCGAACCTGGTGCGGAACGCGATGGCCACACCAGAGCTCGATCTCAGGTGGTTGTGCGACCTCGACGAGCAACGCGCGAAGGCGGTGCTCGGCCGCTACACGACGGTGAGGCCGACCGGTTCGGTAGAGGACGTGCTCGCCGACCCGGCTGTGCAGGCGGTGGCGATCGCCACCCCGGCGCGGACCCATTTCGACCTGGTCCGCGCCGCCCTGGACGCCGGCAAGCACGTCCTGGTCGAAAAGCCCCTCACTCCGACCTACGAGGAGGGCGCCAAGCTGGTCGCCCTCGCGGAGGAGAAGGGCCGGGTGCTCATGCTCGACCACACCTTCTGCTACACACCGGTGGTGCGCCGGATCAGAGACCTGATCCGGTGCGGCGACCTGGGCGAGATCCAGTTCGTCGACTCGGTGCGCATCAACCTCGGCCTGGTGCAGCCGGACGTGAACGTGCTGTGGGACCTCGCGCCGCACGACCTGTCGATCCTCGACTTCGTGCTGCCCAAGGGCGTCGAGCCCGTCGCCGTGGCCGCCCACGCCTCCGACCCCATCGGGGCGGGGCGGCCGTGCCTTGCGTACCTGACGCTCTGGTTGTCGTCGGGGGCCATGGCGCACGTCCACGTCAACTGGCTCAGCCCGACCAAGATCCGCACGACGGTGATCGGCGGTTCCCAGCGCACCGTCGTGTGGGACGACGTCAACCCCGCCCAGCGGCTCGCGGTGTACGACCGGGGGGTCGATCTGGCCACCGCCGGCGCGGACGAGCGCCGCGAGGCGCTCATCTCCTACCGGACGGGCGACCTCGTCGTACCGGCGCTCCCGGAGCGCGAGGCGCTGCGCGGCGTGATGGAGGAGTTCGCGGCCGCGATCGACGAAGGCCGGGCTCCGCTCACCGACGGCCACTCCGGCCTGCGCGTGCTGGCTCTACTGGAAGCCGCCGGGCGCAGCATCGACAATGACGGCAAGAGAATCGACCTGGGGAGTTCGACCACATGATCCAGAACAGTCGCTGCCTGATCACGGGCGGCGCCGGCACGATCGGCTCCACCATCGCCGACCAGCTTCTGGACGCGGGAGCGGCCGAGGTCGTGGTGCTGGACAACTTCGTGCGCGGGCGCAGGGCCAACCTCGCCGCCGCGGCCGCCGCGCACGGCGACCGGTTGAAGATCGTGGAAGGCGACATCCGCGACCGCGGCCTGGTCCGGTCCACCGTCGAGGGCATCGATCTGGTCTTCCACCAGGCGGCCATCCGCATCACCCAGTGCGCCGAAGAGCCTCGCCTCGCCCTGGAGGTGCTGGTGGACGGCACCTACGAGGTCGTGGAGGCCGCGGCCGACGCGGGCGTGCGCAAGGTGGTGGCCGCGTCCTCGGCGTCGGTGTACGGGCTCGCGACGCGGTTCCCCACCAGGGAGGACCACCACCCCTACGACAACGACACCCTGTACGGTGCGGCGAAGACGTTCAACGAGGGCCTGCTGCGCAGCTTCCACGCCATGCGGGGGCTCGACTACGTCGCTCTGCGGTACTTCAACGTCTACGGGCCTCGCATGGACATCCACGGCCTCTACACCGAGGTGCTGATCCGGTGGATGGAGCGCATCGAGGCCGGTCAGCCCCCGCTGATCCTCGGCGACGGGCTGCAGACCATGGACTTCGTCTACACCGAGGACATCGCGCGCGCCAACCTGCTCGCGGCCGGAAGCGACGCGACCGACGCGGTCTTCAACATCGCGAGCGCGCGGGAGACCAGCCTCAAGGAACTGGCCGAGACGCTCATGGCGGTCATGGGGGCCGACGGCCTCGGCGTGGAGCACGGCCCGGCCCGCGCGGTCAAGAGCGTGACACGCCGCCTGGCCGACGTCGGCGCCGCGGCGGAACGGCTCGGGTGGAAGGCGGAGGTCGGGCTCGAAGAGGGCCTGCGCCGTCTGGTGGCCTGGTGGCGGGCCGAGCGCGAGGCGTCGAGCGCCACGTGAACGCGCTGCTCGTCTACGCGGGCGGCACGGCCTACGACGGGGTCAAAGGGACCGACCAGCAGATGGCGGACCGCCTCAGCGGGCTGGTCGACGTGCTCTACGTCGACCCGCCCGTCTCCGTGCTCCGGCGTCCGCGCGGCGGTCACCGGCAGGGCGAGCCCGCGCGGGTGCGGCCCGGACTGTGGCGGCTCACCCCCGTCGCCCCGCCTGCCGCGCACCGTCCGGGCGTCGACCGGGTGACGGCGGCGCTGGCCCGCAGGGCCGTCCGCCGCTCGGCCCGCAGGCTCGGACGCCGGATCACCGCCGTGGTCGCGTCGGGCACCACTGACCTCCTCGGCGCGGCCCCCGGCGCGCGGACGCTGCGCTACATCACCGACGACCTGGTGGCGGGCGCGTCACTGCTCGGCATGGCCACAGAGCAGCTCTCCCGCATCGAGACGCGGATGGCCCGGAGGGCCGACCGCGTCGCGGTGGTCTCCCCCGGCCTGCTGGAACGCGCCACATCCCTGGGCCGCGACGCCGTGCTCGTGCCGAACGGCTGCGACAGCGAGGCGTGCGCCGACGTGGACGCCGCCCCGTGGCCGGACGACCTGCCCGCCGAGCTGGCCGGGACGCCGGTCGCGGGATTCGTCGGGCACATCAACGGGCGCATCGACATCTCGCTGCTGGAGTCCGTCGCCGACGCCGGCCACCCTCTGGTGCTGGTGGGGCCGCGCTCCCCCGGGTACGAGCCCGAGCGTTTCCCGGCGCTGGTGGACCGTCCCGGCGTGCACTGGGTCGGCCGCAAGCCGTACGAGAGCCTGCGGTCGTACCTGCGGGCGATCGACGTGGGGCTCACCCCGTACGCCGACAGCCCGTTCAACCGGGCGAGCTTCCCGCTGAAGACGCTGGAGTACCTCGCCGCCGGACGCGGCGTGGTGTCCACGGACCTGCCGGCGACCCGCTGGCTGGCCGCCGGCGACCTGATCCGGACGACACGGCCGGACGCGGGACGGGAAGCGCCCGCCGCGTTCGCCAAGGCGGTCGCCACCGAGCTGGCCGTGACCCGCACCACCGCGCTGGCGGACCGCCGCCAGGCGTTCGCGGCACTGCACGACTGGAATGAGCGGGTCCGCGTGCTCGCGGAGCTGCTCGACATCGATGCGACGTCACAGGCGTCAAGGAAGGTGACCGAACGATGATCCCGGTGATGCGCCCGTGGTTCGGGCCCGAAGAGGCGACGGCGGTGGCCGAGGTGATCGCCTCGGGCTGGGTCGCGCAGGGCCCGCGCGTGACGGAGTTCGAGCGCGGCTTCGCCGAGTCGGTCCAGGCGGGGCACGGCGTGGCCGTCACCTCCTGCACGACGGCGCTGCACCTGTCCCTCGTCCTGGCCGGCATCGGCGCGGGCGACGAGGTGGTCGTGCCCTCGCTGTCGTTCATCGCGACCGCCAACGTCGTGCGGCACGCGGGCGCGGAGCCGGTGTTCGCCGACATCGACCCGGTGACCGCCAACCTGACCGCCAAGACCATCGAGGCGGTCCGCACCCCGCGCACCCGGGCCGTCATCCTGGTCCACCAGGCGGGGATGCCCGCCGACGTGGACGAGGTGCGCGCCGCGTTCCCCGACCTGGTCATCATCGAGGACGCCGCGTGCGCCGCGGGAGCCACGTACAAGGACCGGCCCGTGGGCGCCGGCGCGCCGCTGGCCGCCTGGTCGTTCCACCCGCGCAAGCTCCTCACCGCCGGCGAGGGCGGGATGATCACGCTGATGGACGGCGAGCAGGCGGCACGGGCGCGGCGGCTGCGCGAGCACGGCATGAGCGTCAGCGCGGCCGATCGGCACGCCCAGGGCATCACCGCGCCCGAGCAGTACCTCGAAGTCGGCTACAACTACCGGATGACCGACCTGCAGGCGGCGGTCGGGCTGGTCCAGCTCGGCAGGCTCGGCCGGATGGTCGAACGGCGCCGCGCCCTCGCCGCCCGCTACCACGAACTGCTCGCCGGCATCCCCGGGCTGCGCATGGTGACCGACCCCGCGTACGGCACGACCAACTACCAGTCGTTCTGGGTCGCGCTGCCGGGCGACTTCCCGATGGGCCGCGACGCGCTGATGGCCTTCCTGTCCACCAAGGGGATCTCCGCGCGGCGAGGCATCATGGCCGCCCACCTGGAGCCCGCCTATGCCGGCATGTCCAACGCCGACCTGACGGCCACCGAATGGCTGACGGCCAACTCGCTCATCCTCCCGCTGTTCCACACGATGACCGAGAACGAGCAGGACCAGGTGGCGGAGGCGATGCACGCGGCGGCGGCCGGCCAGGGCAGGCCGGCATGACCCGTCGCATCCTCGTCTACCCGCACTCCATGGAGGTGGGCGGCAGCCAGCTCAACGCCGTGGAACTGGCCGCCGCCGTGCAGCGGCTCGGCCACGAGGTGACCGTCATCAGCGAGCCGGGCCCGCTGGTGCGCAACGTGACCGACGCGGGTCTCGAGCACATCGAGCTCGACCTGTACCGGCGCCGCCCGTCGCGGACGACCATCCGCCGGCTGCGGTCTCTGGTGGACTCCCGGGGCATCGACGTCGTCCACGGGTACGAGTGGCCGCCCGGCGTGGAGGCCTACTACACGGCGGTGGGCGGGATGGGGTCCGGCGCGAAAGGGCCGGGGCGCGCCACGGCCGTCTGCACGGTCATGTCACTGGTGGTCGCTCCTTTCCTGCCGTCGTCGCTTCCGCTGGTGGTCGGCACGCGGGAGATCCAGGAACGCGCCGCGCCGCACTACCGCCGGGTACACCTCATCGAGCCGCCCGTGGACGTCACCGCCAACGCCCCCGGCCACCCCGCGGACGACTTCCGGGAGAAGTACGGCCTGACCCCGGGGCCGATGGACATCGTGGTGGTCTGCCGGCTGGTGCCCGAGCTGAAGCTCGAAGGCATACTCACCGCCGTCGACACGGTGGGCCGCCTGGCCGCCGAGCTCGACCTGCGGCTGATCGTGGTCGGGGACGGCACGTCCCGCGCGGAGGTCGAGGAGCACGCCGCGGCCGCCAACGCGGCGGCGGGCCGCCGGGTGGTGGTGCTGACCGGCGAGCTCACCGACCCGCGCCCCGCCTACGCCGCCGCCTCGGTCTGCCTGGGCATGGGCGGCTCCGCGCTGCGCTCGCTGGCCTTCGCCAAACCGCTCATCGTCCAGGGCGAACGCGGCTTCTTCGAGTTGCTCACCCCTGAAAGCGAGCCGCTGTTCCTCAGCCGGGGCTGGTACGACCTGGGCGCCGGGCGCGAGGAGGGCCCCGCCCGGTTCGAGGCGGCGGTGCGGAAGCTCTACGGCGACCCCGCGCTCCGCGACCGGCTCGGCGAGTACGGCAGGCGGCTGGTGACCGGCCGGTTCAGCCTGGAGAGCGCCGCCCGGGTGCAGCTGGACATCTACGAGCAGGCCATCGCCGAACGCCCCTCCACGCGCGAGGCCATCAGCACCGCGCACGGCGTGGCGGCGCACAAGCTGCGCCGCCGCTACCAGCGGCTGCGGGGCACGCAGGCGCGCGACGACTTCAACGCGGTCGCCAAGGAGCCCGGGTGACGGGCACTCCGCCCGCCTCCCCCGGCGCGGCGGCGGAGGAGGCAGGAGAGTCGGTGGCCTCGCTCACGGCGAGGGCGCGGCGCGCCCTCGGCTGGAGCCTGGTCAGCACCATGGGCGCCAGATTCGGCACACTGGCCATCGGCATCGTGCTGGCCCGCGTGCTCGGCCCTCTGGAGTTCGGCACGTTCGCCGTGGCCCTGGTGGCGTTGCTCGCCATGCTCAGCGTCAACGAACTGGGGGTCAGCCTCGCGATCGTCCGCTGGCCGGACGACCCCCGGCGGATCGCCCCGACGGTCACGACCCTGGCCACGGCCTCCAGCGCGGTCATCTGCCTGGCGGTGCTGGCCGTGGCGCCCGCGTTCACCGAGGCCATGGGCAACCCCGCCGCCACCGGCCCGGTGCGCGTGCTCGCGCTGAGCGTCCTGATCAACGGGGTCGTCTCCACCTCGGCCGCCCTCATGCAACGGGAGTTCATGCAGGGCCGCAAGGCGATCGTCGACCAGGTGGACAGCTGGCTCGGCGCCGCGGTGTCGCTGGTGCTGGCCCTGCTCGGCTGGGGGGCGATGAGCCTGGCGGTGGGCCGGGTCTGCGGCTCGCTGGCGGGCGGCACGTTGTGCGTGGTGTTCGCCCCGCATCGCCTGCGGTTCGGCTTCGACCGGGACGTCGTCCGGCGGCTCCTGCGGTTCGGGCTGCCGCTCGCGGGCTCGTCCCTGGTGGTCTTCGCCGCGGGGTACGTCGACCAGATCCTCGTCGGGCATCTGCTCGGCCCGGTCGCCCTCGGCTTCTACGTGCTGGCCTTCAACCTGTCCGGCTGGCCGATCACGGTCTTCTCGCAGCCCGTGCGCGCCGTGGCGCCCGCGGCCTTCGCGCGGCTCCAGCACGACCGGCCGACGCTGAACCGGGCGTTCCTCACCACCGCGGGCCTGCTCGTGGGACTCACCGCGCCGGTGTGCCTGCTGCTCAGCGGCAGCGCGCCCGCGCTGATCCGGTTCGTGTACGGCGAGGCGTGGCAGCCCGCGGCGGACGTGCTGGCCTGGCTCGGCGTGTTCGCCGCGCTGCGCATCCTGTCCGAGCTGATGTACGACTATCTCGTCGTGCTGGAGCGTTCGCGCGCGGTCATGGCCATCCAGGTGCTGTGGCTGTGCGCCCTGGCCCCGGCCGTCTACGTCGGCATCCAGGCGGGCGGGCTGCGGGGGGCGCCCATCGCGCTGGTCGCGGTGTCCACGGCGGTCGTGCTCCCCGCGTACCTGGTGCAGCTGGGCCGCACCGGCGTGAACGCGGGGCGGTTGCTCGGCGGGTTCCTCCCCGGGATGCTCACCGCCGCCGCGGTGTACGCCGTGACGGTGACGGCCGTGCGCCTGATCCCCGTCGACCTGCTCGCCCTGGCCGTCGCCGGTCTGGCGGGCGCCGGAGCGGCGGCGCTGTACGCCTACCGCAACCGGCGGGTCCTGCGCGACATCAGAGAGGCGACGTGACCTGGACCGGCAGGCCCATCGACGGCGAAAGGCCCATGGCATGACCCCTCTGCTCATCGTGGGCGCGGGCGGCTTCGCCCGGGAGACCGCCCAGCTCGTCCTCGACCTCAACGAGGCGGCCCCGGCCTGGGAGCTGCTCGGGCATCTGGACGACGACCCGGCGCGGCACGGCGCGACGGTCGACGGGGTGCCCGTGCTCGGCGGGACCGAGGAGATCGCCCGTCATCCCGGCGCGAAGCTCGTCGTGTGCACCGGAAGCCCGCGCGACTACGGCAGCCGCGCCCGCATCGTCCGCCGCCTCGGGCTGCCCGGCGACCGGTACGCCACGCTGATCCACCCGAGCGTCTGCGTGTCCCGGTCCTCGACGGTCGGCCCCGGGACGGTGATCATGGCGCATACCGTGCTCACGGCGGCCGTGAGCGTCGGCGCGCACGTCACCGTCATGCCGCACGTGACGCTCACGCACGACGACGTGCTCGGCGACTTCACCACGCTCGCCGCCGGCGTGCGGCTGGCCGGGGCCGTCCGCGTCGGCGCCGGGGCCTACCTCGGCTCCGGGGCGCTGGTCCGCGAGAACCGTACGATCGGCTCCTACGCCCTGGTCGGCATGGGATCGGTCGTCACCCGCGACATCCCCGACCGCGAGGTCTGGGCCGGCGTGCCCGCCCGTTTCCTGCGTCCCGCCACCGTCACCGTCCCCTCCCCCATGGAGCACTGACATGATCCCGTTCGTCGATCTGCGCGCCGCGCACGCCGAGGTGGCGGAGGAGGTGGCCGAGGGCTTCGACCGGGTGCTCCGCGACACCGCGTTCGTGCAGGGCCCGGACGTCGCGGCCTTCGAGGAGGAGTACGCCGCCTTCTCCGGCGTGCCGCACTGCGTGGGCGTGGGCAACGGCACCGACGCCATCGAGCTGGCGCTGCGCGCGCTGGACCTGCCCGCAGGGAGCGGCGCGGTGCTGCCCGCCAACACCTTCGTCGCCACCGCCGAGGCCGTCGTCCGCGCCGGGCTGCGCCCCGTACTGGCCGACTGCGACGACGACCACCTGCTGCTCGACCCGGAGTCCGCGGCCGCCGCCGCCGGGCCGGACGTCTCGGCGATCATCCCGGTGCACCTGTACGGGCAGCTCGCGCCCATGGCGGCCGTCCACGAGGTCGCCCGGGCGCGCGGCCTGGCCATCGTGGAGGACGCCGCGCAGTCGCAGGGCGCCGAGCAGGCAGGGCGTCCCCCGGCCGGCCTGGCCGCCACCAGCTTCTACCCCGGCAAGAACCTCGGCGCGTACGGCGAGGCGGGGGCGGTGCTGGCCTCCTCGGCCGGGGTGGCGCGGGCCGTCCGGCTGCTCACCAGCCACGGCAGCGAGGTGAAGTACCGGCACGAGACGCTCGGGTTCAACTCCCGTCTGGACACTTTGCAGGCGGTCGTGCTGCGGGCGAAGCTGCGGCGGCTGGCCCGGTGGAACGAGCTGCGCCGCGCGGCGGCCGACCGGTACGACGCCCTGCTGTCGGGCATCGAGGGCGTGCGTCCGCCGCGCGTCGCGCCGGGCAACACCCACGTGTGGCACCTGTACGTGATCAGGGTGCCCGAGCGCGACCGGGTGCTGACCGGGCTCCAGGAGGCCGGGGTACAGGCGCAGATCCACTACCCGGTGCCGGTGCACCTGCAGCCGGCGTTCCGCGGCCTCGGCCACGGCCCCGGCGACTTCCCGGTGGCCGAGAGGGCCGCGGGCGAGATCCTCTCGCTGCCCATGCACCCCCACCTCACCGCGGACCAGCAGGAGCGGGTGGCCGAAGCCCTGGACAAGGTCCTGCGCCAGCTGTAGCGGCCGTCGCGCCTCGCCCGCGCGCGCTCCAACGCTCCTCCCGTTTGAGGAGTGATCACAAAAGCCCCTCCGCATGCACCCCCTTGTGGTGGGATATGCCGATATGGAGCGCGCGCGGCAGCTGGTGGGCGAGATACTGCTCTACTGTTTCGTGGCCGTCCTGCTCACCGGCGCCTGGCTCGCCTACTACTTCGAGCCGAGCGGCCAGTTGGTGGCCTACGACGGCTCCTACGCCCCGCTGCGCGGCACCCCCCTGAGCAGCGCCTACCAGTCCACCCTGAAGCTCAGCTGGGACGTGCCCGGCGGCCTGGGCGTACGTCAGCTGCACCACGGCTCCTTGGCCGTACTGCTCGCGGGGACCGTGCTGTGGACCCTGCTCGGCCGCTGGCGGTACGGGCTCGCCGCGCTGGGCCTGTGCGTACTCAGCGCGCTCGCCGGCTATGGGTCCGCCGACGACCTGCTGAGCGGCACCTTCCTGGCGAACGTCCCCATCCCCGTGTGGTTCGGGCTGCACCTGTCGGCGGCGGCGGCCCTCGGCGCCGTCCTGGTCGTCTCCTCCCGGAAGGAGGCCGCGGAGCACCCGAGAGGCGTCCGGTTCGTCGTGCTGAGCATCTGCCTCGCCGCACTGGCCATCTACGTCCTCTGACCCGCGGCGCCCCTCGGACGCGGGCGGGTTCCGCCGCCTCGCGGCGGCGTGCGAGGCCGGGAGGCGCGGCGGCGGGGTCAGGAGGCCCTGGTGGACTCCATGATCCAGTTGGTCTCCCAGGTCCGCCCGCCGTCGTAGGAGAACGCCTGCTCCCACCGGCACGACTCCCGGGTGATGTCCGACCAGGTGTAGCGCACCTTGATCGGCACGCCGTCATCGAGGTCGTCGGCGTAGAACCGGCCCACTCCGTCGACGAACCGGCCGACGACCGGAACCGGATCCAGGCCGCGCGTGCTGTTGGCCCAGTGAAGCGACCACTCGCCGCTTTCCGGGTTGTACACGCGGACCGTCGCGCCGTCGAACCCCCTGTCCGGGAAGGTGATCTCGTCGAAGTTGCCGGCCCCGTCCCAGAAGCGGTGCGCCACCGAGCGGCCGGGGAACTCCTCCCACTCCGTGCATCCGGCGTTCCGCTTCACGAGCCGGCGGTTGGCGACGTCCCACGTGCCGACGTAGAAGTCGAAGTCGTTCACAGTCCCACCATTCCTTCCGGACGCACGTCGGCGAGGTAGCCGTCGAGGTCGGGGGTCTCCTTGACGAACATGTGCCGCACCCACGACGACCGCTCGTGCTCCAGGACGGGCAGCTCCCACACGCACCCGGCCCAGCGCCGCGTCTCGGGCACGAAGTGCGCCGGGTCCTCGTCGGGACAGTCCACGGCCGGCTGGCCGGCCGCGGCGGTGCGCACCTCGACCACGTTGTCCCAGGCCCAGGTGTAGGCGAGCAGGTAGGCGCCGGTGTCCCCGCCCCTGTGGAGGACCACCCAGCCGGCCGGGGAGTCGGCGGCGGGCGCGGGTACGAGCCGTGGCAGGAACTCGTAGGCCGCCTTCTCGACCTCCGGCTCGATCGGGCGCTCGGGCCGGTCGACGTGGTAACGCTTGTACGGACGGCCGCCCACGACGATGGGGGCGAGCGGCCGCATGTTCTTCTCGATGAACGCCATGAACGGACCGTACGGCCCGTCCACTGACACGTAATGTCAGTGGATATGCGCGCTTCTCGGCTTCTGTCCATCCTGCTGATGCTCCAGTCGCGCGGGCGGATGACCGCCGGGGAACTGGCCGGCGAACTGGAGGTCAGCGTCCGCACCATCTACCGCGACGTGGAGTCGCTCCATGCCGCCGGCATCCCGCTGTACGGCGAGGCCGGCCACCAGGGCGGGTACCGGCTGCTGGACGGCTTCCGCACGCGGCTGACCGGGCTGACCGGCCAGGAGGCGCAGGCGCTGTTCCTGGCCGGGATGCCGGGACCGGCCGCCGAGCTGGGCCTCGGCGCGCTGGCCGCCGCGGCCGAACGCAAGATCGAGGCCGCGCTGCCGCCCGACCTGCGGGCGGGCGCCCGGCGGATCCGCGAGCACTTCCACCTGGACGCGCCCGGCTGGTACCACGACGGCGACGAGGTGCCCCACCTGCCGGAGGTGGCGGGCGCCGTCTGGGACAGGCGGGTCATCACCGTGCTCTACCGCCGCTGGGCCGAGCCGTCGGAGGTGGAACGGACGCTGGAGCCGTACGGGCTCGTGCTCAAGGCCGGGAAGTGGTACCTCGTGGCCCGAAGCGGCGGCGCGATGCGGACCTACCGCGTCAACCAGATCCTCCGCCTCCAGGTGACGGACGAGACGTTCGCCCGCCCGGAGACCTTCGACCTCGCCGGCCACTGGCGCGCGCACCTCACGGACTTCCGGTCGCGGCTGTTCCAGGGCCACGCCGTCATCCGGCTGTCACCGGCGGGGCGCGAGCGGCTCAGGGACGTGATGAGCTCCGCCGTGATCGGCGCCGTGGACGAGACGGCCGGCCCGCCCGACGACCGGGGCTGGATCACCGCCACCGTGCCGATCGAGTCGCTCACCCACGCCCACGGCGAGTTCCTCAAGCTCGGCGCCGAGGTCGCCGTCCTGGAACCCGCCGAACTCCGCCGGCGGATGACCGACACCGCTCACGCCCTCGCCGCCCTCTATCCGCGCGGCCACGACGCGACACGACCGACGACGGGGCCGACGACACGGCCGACGAAGGAGCCGGCGACGTGACCGCCGCGGGCGCCGCCGGCCGCGCCGGGGCCGGCGAGCGGTCTAGAACGCCGGTTCGCGCGGCGGCTGGGTCTTGAGACGCCAGAGGGCGCCGCAGAAGCCGAGGATGAGGAACATCACGTAGGTGATCATCGGGAAGCCGAACGCGTCGAAGGTGCCGAAGCCGAAGATGGCGACCGCGGACGAGGCGGCGAGACACTGCGCGAGGTGCCGGGTCTCCTCGTCGGCGGCGGCCCGCCGGGCGCGCCGGGCGAGCGACCATCCGGCCAGCAGGAAGACGACGAGCGCGGCCACGCCGAACAGTCCCATGTCGAGCGCGGACATCAGGTACTGGTTGTCGATGACGCGGTACATGCGCGGCAGATAGGTGTTGAACCCCTGCCCGAAGATCGGCCGTTCCGAGACCGCCTGGATCACGGCCTGGTAGTCACCGGTGCGGGTGGTGGAACTCTCGTCCGACCCGATGACCGAGACCAGGTTCAGCACGGTGCCGATCAGACCGGGGATCATGAGCCGCATCACGATCGCCCCGGCGCCGAAGATCAGCACCGCCCTCAGCCGCCACTCCGCCGGCCAGGTCGGGAGCAGCACCAGCATGACGATGAACAGACCGAGGATGGCCGAGCGCGAGACGCTCATCGGCAGCACGCCCGCGATCAGCGCGACCATCAGCCAGCGGTTCCTGCGGCGTTCCGGCTCGCGGCAGTAGAGCGCTCCATGCAGCGCGAGCGGCAGGACGGCGGCGAGCGTCACGCCCAGCTCGATGGGGTGGGTGGCGGTGCCGGACGGCCGGAAGAAGCCGTCCCGCTCGAACAGCACCGACGAGCTGTTCTCCACGAAACCGGGCAGGGCCAGGTACTGGGTGATCTCGATGCCGCTGAAGAACTGGATCATGGCGACCAGCGCGGCGAACGACGCCCCCATCACCAGACGGTGCCGCAGGGTCTCCAGCCGGTCCATGCTGTTGATCCCGTCGGCCGTGACCAGGGCGACCCCGGCCCACCCCGCGACGAGCACGAGGCCGAGATCGGCCACGTTCAGCTCCTCCGGTGACAACGGCCTTGTCATGCCCGCCACGTAGCTCGCGAGAACGGCCATGCAGAACAGGCCGATGACCAGCCGCACGGGCTGCTTGCCGCGGACCGGGGTCCACCTGGGGGACAGGGTGGACATCAGATACCAGACGAGCAGGAGCACGGCCACCAGCGAGGCCGGCATCCCCGCCGCGCCCAACGGGCCGATGACGTACCGCGCCGGCATGACGAACAGGACGATCAGGAAGAACGTCATGATCGTCACGGGATCCACGCGCGCCTTGGGCGGCCTGACCGCGAGACCATGCCCACGGGGATGGGAGGCCGACGAGTGGACCCGTTGGAAGGTGCTGGTCACCGACTCGGCCTGGTGGGGTCGAACACGACGTACGGCTCGTCGTCGGAGTCGCCGTCGGGCTGGGGACGCCTCCCGGCGCGCCCGGCGCCGGAGACCGGGCCGCCCTGCCCCGGCCTGGCGGTGTCCGCGGGGGCGGACCTCGCGCCGGAGGAGGAGCCCTGAGAGGCGGCGTTGTCGTCCGGGCGGCCGTAGCGATCGTCGTTCGCCCGCACGACGGACATCGGGGCCGTGTAACCGTCCTCGACGGAGTCGGCCCAGGGGTCACGCGGCTCGGCGGCCGGCGTGTGCTTCGCCGGCGACGGCGGGGCGGCCACCCTGCGGTCGTACAGCCGGGGCTCGGGCGGCTCGACCGACCTCGGGGCCCGCGCGGGCGGCCGGCTGCGCGGCACGGCGCCGGACACGGGACGGGAGACGGCGCCACCGGCGGAACGCGGGACGCGCGACGCGGGACGGGCGGGGCCGGCCGGGGGCTGCCCCACCCGCGACATGACCGACGGATCGGGCTCGGTGAGCCTCCTGCGCTTCTGCGCCAGCGACTCCAGGAACAGCGGCACGCCAAGGGTGAGCAACATGCCGGCGGCGAAGATGATGACCAGAAGCCTGATCTTCTTCTCGGGGGTCAGCTCGGCCTTGTCGGAGGAGGTGACCAGCTCGGCCCGGATGGTGGCGTCGGGCAGGATCGCGGACTTCTGCTGCATCTCGGTCAGCCGCTGCTGGCTGAGCGTCGCGAGCGTCTCCATCGTGGCCTGGGCGATCTTCGGGTCGGGACCGGTGGCCGTGATGTCGAGCAGCGGGCCGCGCGAATCCTGCGCCAGGCCCACCGTGAAGTCGGCCGTCTTGCCCTTGTCCTTGAGCATCTGCAGCGTGCGCTCGTCGCTCATCCCGCGGGAGATCACCTCGGCCGTGATGGTCAGCGAGCCGTCGAACGCCAGCCAGGGGTTGCCGCCCACCGGCTGGGAGCCCTTCCTGGACGACAGGAAGACCACCGTGGCCTTCGACTCGTACTGCCAGGGGATCGCCACCACCGCCCCCACCGTTGCCGCGAGCGTTACGACGAGCAACGTCACCGTGACCGGCCACCGCCGAAGCAGCGCACGCAGCGAATCAAGCAGGTCCATAGTGTCCTTTCACCCCCGCCCGGCGTGCCACCTGTCTGCCATCCCACCCCGCCGAGCCGCCGAGATAGGACGCGCGAACGCCTCGGCACGTTGCCATCCCCGTCAAGTGTTTCCTCTTGGCGCTTTCTTTACCAGGCCTGTCCCGAAACTCCGTACCTCTGTGCCACGATGTGTCGGTGCGAAGGCGAGTTGTGGTGAGGTACTTCTGCCTGACGCTGGTATTTCTCGCCGCCGGGTCCGCGGTGTTGTGGGTGAGATACAGGTCGCCGCTTTACCAGAGTTCGGTGACGGTGGCGTTCGTGACCAAGACGACCCACTTCCGGGGGCAGGTCTACGACCACTTCACCGACAACCACATCTACATGACGCTGGCCACCGGAAAGTTCTTCGACAATCCCTCCACCCGGGAGCAACTGCGCAGCATGGGGGGCACCGCCCAGTTCTCCTACGAGGTGGCGCATTGGGGTAACGAGGAAGTCCCGGTGTACGGCCAGCCGTACGCCACGATGCGGGCGCTCTCGCGCGACCCCAAGGCGTCGATCGACACGCTCAATCTGGCGCTCCGGATGCTCACCCAGAAGGTGCAGCGGTTGCAGACCTCGGCGGGCGCCAACGGCAAAGTGATGATCAAGTGGGAGGCCATCGATGCCGTCAAGGGGCCGGAGCTGCAGTCCCTCCAGAAAAGCCGCGCGACCGTCGGCATCGGACTGATGACCATTCTCGGAGTGGTCGGGGTCGTGTCCTTCAGCCGGCCGCGGGAAAGGCCGTCCTCGCCCCGTCGTGACCACCAGCGCCTCCACCCGGGGCCGCCGGCCGCCCGCCACTGAGCCTCCTCCGCACCGCCGCCCCCGCCGCACCGCCACCGCCGCCCGCCCGCCGCACCACCGAGCCCCGCACCGAGCTTCGGGCGAATCCGCCTGGAGCGTTCCGACGATCATGATCTGGAGCTCCCGTGCCCGCTTCCCGCCCCCCCGCGTCATCGCGCCGTCTCAGCCGGCTCGTCACGACCATGGCACTCGGCGGCGCGCTCCTCACGGCCTGCGGGGCGAGCGAGGCCGAGGAGAGCCCCGGCGCGATCCCGACGAAGCCCACCGTCCTGTCCGACGGCCGGCCGGACGTCTCTCGCCACCCCTCCGCCCGCACCACGGGCCCGCGAGCGGGCACCGACTTCCGCGTGCTGGGCGAGACGACGGTCAAGAAGGACGGCGAGGTCGTCGAGAACGCCGAGATCCACGGCAAGCTCAACATCGAGGCCGACAACGTCGTGGTGCGCAACGTCCGCGTCATCGGGGAGGGCGACTGGGCGATCATCCAGCGCAACGGCTTCTCCGGCGCCGTCATCTCCGACGTGGAGATCAAGGGCGACGGCGCCACGAAGGTCGACACGGCCGTGCTCAACCAGGGCGGGCAGATCACCGTCCGCCGGGCGAACATCCACACCGTCTCGAACGGCATCGTCACCGACCACGGACTGATCGAGGGGTGCTACCTGCACGACTTCAAGGAGTACCCCGGCGACCACGTCGACGCGATCCAGGTCGGCGGGTCGCCGATGAAGGGCCTGTCGCTCACCGTGCGGTACAACGTCATCCTGAACCAGCTGGGAGAGACCTCCGCGATCATCCTCGGCCAGGACTTCAGCCGCACCCACAGCGTCCTGATCCAGAACAACCTGCTCGCCGGCGGCGGATACACCGTCTACGGCGGCGAGGGGAAGTTCGGCGTGCCCACCGACATCAAGATCGTCGACAACGTCTTCAGCCGCCGGTTCTTCCCCAAGGGCGGCCTGTACGGCCCCGTGGCCTACTTCACGGACAAGGGGAAGGGCAACGCCTTCACCGGCAACATGTGGGAGGACGGCAAGCCACTGGCCTCCTGAGCGCGCACCGACCCTCGACGGCGCTCACCCCGCGCCCAGGGGCGCATCCGGCACTCACCCGGCGCCCCCCTGCGCCCTTCCGCTGCTCCTCCGGCGCCCACCCTGCGTCCCTCCGGTGCTCGCCCGGCGCTCACCCCGCGCTGATCCTGCGCTCATCCGGTGCTCGCCCGGCGCTCATCGGCGCGGACGTGCCGCGCGGGCGAGAAGGCGTCCGCGGCGAGAAGGGCGGGCGCCCCCGAGCCGTCGGCGGGCACCCGCCACACGTCGGTGGTGTCGCCGCGAAGCCGGTCGTACATCACCGAGCCGTCGTCGTACCACGCGGCCTGGTCGTCCACGTTCGCCGGCTCCGCCAGAGCCGTCTCGCGGCCGCTGCGCAGGTCGAGCACGTGCAGCCGCCATGGGCTCGACTGGTCGCCGGTGCGCTTCTTGTACGCGAGCCGCGTGCCGTCCGGGGAGAGCGACGGGCATTCGGGCCCCTCGCGCAGGAGGGTCATGCGGCCGGCGGCGAAGTCGCCCTTCACCAAATACACCCTGCCCTTGGTGGAGACGGTGGCGTAGAAGGTGTTGTCGTCGGATGCGAACGTGACGCCCCAGTAGTTGAGGTCGATCGCCCGCTCGGGTTCGCCGTCGCGGTAGAGGGTGAACTTCTCCAGGCTGTCCACGACCTTGCCGGTGCGGGTGTCCAGCACCCCGGTCCGGGTGGCGAACCCCACGCTGAGGTAGGAGTCGCCCGTCGTGAACACCGTCCAGGAGATCATGCGGCCGCTGGCCGAGACGCGGGCCCGGCTGGGCACGCCGGGCAGCGCCACACGGCGCACCTCGTGCAGATCGGCGTCCAGGACGACCGCGTCGGACTTGGTCACCACACCGGGGACCAGCCGAAGGCACACGGCGGTGCGCGCGGCGGCGTAGAACCGCCGGCAGCTCACTCCGGTCGAGCGGACGCCGCCCCCGCCGCCCGCGTACACGATGCCGCTGTCCGCTCCGGGACCGGCGCGGACGACGTACAGGTCGTCGCGGTCGCCGAGCCGCACCGCGACAGGACTGGGGACGCCCTGGCCTCCGGATACCCGGGCGGCGGCCGCGGTCTGGCCGGCGCCGCGGGCCCGCAGCACCACGACCACGACGACGGCGACCAGGACGACGACGGCCACGGCGGCGACGGCCGCACGGGCCTTGACGGACGGTCTCATCGGCTCAACGACGATCGTCCGCCGTGACCGGCCCGGAGAGCAGGCCGTCCCGCTCCTGGTACACCTCGTCGGTGGCCGGGCAGCGCCAGCGGCCGTCGCCCATCGCCACGAGCGTCACCCCCGCACGCCCCACCCACCCGACCCTGCGGGCGGGCACCCCGGCGACCAGCGCGAAGTCCGGCACGTCCCGGGACACCACGGCCCCGGCGGCGACCAGCGCGTGACGCCCGATCGTCTTCCCCGCCACGACGACCGCGCGAGCGCCGATCGAAGCGCCCTCGCGCACGGACACCCCCTGCGCGGGCCAGTCGCCGTCACGCTTGAGCGTGCCGTCGACGGCGGTCGACCGCGGGTACACGTCGTTGGTCAGCACCGCGGCGGGCCCGATGAAGACGCCGTCGCCGAGCACGGCCGGCTCGTACACCAGCGCGTAGTTCTGCAGCTTGACGTTGTCCCCGATCACCACGCCAGGCCCGACGTACGCGCCGCGGCCCAGGATGCAGTCGCGGCCGAGCACGGCCTTCTCGCGCACCTGGGCGAGGTGCCAGATCGTGGTGCCCTCGCCGATGCCCGCCGTGGGATCGACGTCCGCGGTCGGTGCGATCTTCACTTCACTCGCCATTCCGGCCTTCTACTCCATTTCCCGCGCGAATGCGGCGGACGCGCGTTCGGCTGCCGCGGACGCGCGGCCCGTGCCCGGTGACGTCACCGGTGGGACCACCCTTTGGTCCACTGGCCGCGCGCATGCCACAGCCCTCGCCAGTCGTCGGCCTTGGTGGTGGGCCTGCCCTGCCGGTCCATGCCGGGGGAGCCGATCCACCGCCCGGCCATGGCGCGCAGCAGCACGCCCGCCTTGAGCGACAGCACGCCGAGTTCGCGCAGCACGAGCGGGAAGTGCCGCCGTACCAGCGTGACCTTCCCGGTGAACAGCAGGATCTGCTTGCGCAGCGAACTGGACGACAGCCCCACGGCGTGCACGAACGTCGCCGCCGCCGTGACGGTCGGCCGGTAGCCGGCCGCGGCGGCCCGCAGGCACAGGTCGGCGTCCTCGGCGTACATGAAGAAGCCCTTGTCGAACCCGCCGAGTTCGTCCCACACCCGCCGCTCGACGAGCATCATGCCTCCGGTGACGATGGGCACCTGGCGCGTCTGGCCGGGCGCGCCGCTCCAGGGCAGGGGCGTTTCCGGGTCGAACAGCCGGCTTCCGGGGAAGATCGTACTGAGACCGGTGGCGAAGCACAGCAGCGACCACGGCGTGGGCCTGCCCCACCACGAGCGCGGATCGGTCTCCCCCGTCTCGGTCAGGCACCGGCCTCCGACGATGCCGGCCTTCGGGTCGGCCCTGGCGCAGTCGAGCAGCGCGCGCAACGTCTCAGGGAAGACCTCGGCGTCGGGGTTGTGGAACAGCAGGTGGTCGCCGGAGGCGACGTCCGCGCCCGCGTGGCATCCCGTGGCGAACCCGTCGTTGGTGTCCCGGGCGACGACCCGCGCCCAGGGCGCCAGCGCCCGTACCGTCTCGACCGTGCCGTCGCCGGAGGCGTTGTCCACGACGATCACCTCGGCGTCGAGCCCGGCCACCGCCTTCTCCAGCGCGGTGAGGCACTTTCCGACGTAGGCGCCGGAGCGGTAGGTCAGGACGATGACGGAGAGCTCGGTCATCCGTCCGCCCTGTCCAGGTGGCATAGCCAGGCGTAGAGCAGCCAGCCCAGCTCGTAGGGACGGCACTCGCGGTCCACCGCGACCGGCGGGTACACCCGGTCGAGCACGGACAGGCGGGCGCCCTGACGCATCCGCGTGGCCGCGGCGCGCGCTCCGCGCACGACCTTGCCGGGGTCCTCGCGGGCGGCCTTGCGCCAGGTGAGGTCGAGTTCCGGCAGCACCAGCCTCTCGTCGGTCTCGGGACGCTCCAGCATCCAGCGCAGACCGAGCGCGATCTCGTCGACACGCGGACGCCCGCCGGCGTCGGCGAGGTCGAGGAGCGCCATCGGCCCCATGGAGAGCTGGTGGACGCTGTAGACGGGGTAGCCCTCGACGACGGCGCCGGACCGGGCGTCGTAGTGCCACCACCACTGTCCCTCGGGCCCCTGGCCGGCGCAGATGCCCTCGGACACCTGCTCGGCCGCGCGCAGCGCGTCGGGGTCGCCGGTGAGGGCGTGCAGGCGGGCGAGCGCCTGCAGCGGATAGACCTGGTCGGCGAAGCAGCCCACGTGGGCGCGGTACCAGGGCACGAGCGGGCCGGAGGTGGGCCCGAGGACGTGCCGGTAGAGACGGTCCTGCGTCAATCCGCCGAGGATGCGCGCCGTCGAGCGGGCGAGGCGCTCGTCGGAGACCGCGCCGCCCGCCTTGCGCGCCGCGACGAGCCCGGCCAGCGCCCAGGCGGCCTCCACCGTGTAGACCTGGGCGTCCTCGCCCACGGCGTCGTCCAGCTCGCCCAGCCGCGCGAGCGCCGCGTCCAGCCGGGGGTGGCCCGTCTCGGCCGCCGCCCAGCAGATGAGGGCCGCGTCTCCCAGCCCGCTGATCTGGGGCAGCCGGTCGACGAGGCGCCCGGCGAGCTCCCTCGCGGTGTCGCCGGCCAGCGCCGCGCGCTGCCGGTCCACGGGCAGCGTGTTGACGCCCAGCGCGACGATCGCGGTGTAGCGGACGCTGCGGCCCTCGGGCACGGCGGTCCACGCCCCCGCGTCGCCGGGCCTGCCGCGGCGGGTGAAGACGAACTCGCCGTCCACGTAGCCGGGCGGCAGCCCTCGCACGGCGAGGTCGATCATGTCGGTCACGAAGCCCGGCAGCGGATCGGACCCACCGGCCTGGCGATCCGTACCGGTGGCGGGGCCCAGCAGCCCCACGCGGCGGCTCGGGGTCACGTCGTCCTCCCTTGTCGGTTCATCGTTGACGCGGCTCATCGCCGCCGCAACCGTTCGTGGGCGAGCATCAGCAGGAACCGCGTGTTCGTCTTGAGGTAGCGCGGCCCGAGCCTGATCGGTTCCTGCAGCAGTCGGTAGAGCCATTCGAGCCCCAGACGCTGCCACGCGGCCGGAGCGCGCCGGGTCTCTCCGGCGAGGATGTCGAACGAGCCGCCCACCCCATGAATGATCTTGACGCGGGTGGTCTCGCCCCACTCTGCCACGAAGATCTCCTTCTTTGGCGAGGTGATGCCGAGAAAGAGCATGTCCGCATCGGTGGCCGCGATCTCGCGCGCGACCTCCCCGGCCTCCTCGCCGGTGAAGTAGCCGTCACGGGCGCCGGCGACGACCAGGCCGGGGAAGCGCCGGTGCACCTCCCGCACGACCCGCGACAGCACCTCTGGGCGGGCGCCGAGGAAGTAGACCCGGTGCCCGCGCCGCGCGCCCTCGGCGAGCAGCTCCATGAACAGGTCGATGCCGGCGACACGCTCCGGCAGCGGATGGCCGAGCACGCCGGACGCCCAGACGACCGCCTGGCCGTCGGCGAGCACGAGGTCGCAGTCGAGCACCGACCGGCGCAGCAGCGCGTCGTCGCGCATGTTCACGATCTTCGCGGCGTTGACCACGCCGATGCTCAGCCTGCGGCCCGCGTCGATCGCCTCCACGCATCGGGCGACGACCTGCCGCAAGGTCAGCGCGTCCAGGACGGTGCCGAGCACCATTCGCCGCGCGGGCGTTCCCTGCATCGTGTTCACCGGCGCGCTCCCCCGCGCTCGCGGCCCGGGCGGCAGGGCCGGCCGCGGCCCGCCGCCACCCGGTGCGCACCGGATCCCCGCTCCATGGTCATGCGTCTTCCTTTCCGCGCACGGACGAGGCCGATCGTCTTCCGAGCAGCGTGATCGCGAGGACCATCGCCGTGACCAGCCCGGCGGCCATCACGGCGACGGCCTGCCGGGGGCCGCCCAGCGTCCACAGCGCCCCGAAGCACCAGGCCCCCGCCATGGCCGCCAGCGCCTGGCCGGTCTGGACGATGGCCAGGCCGGTCGCCCGCTGGGCCTTGGGCACCAGCGGACCGGCCAGGGCGCTGATCACCCCGTCGGTGGCCGCGTACCCGAGCCCTCGCAGGCCGAGCGCGAGCAGGAGCGGCGCCATGCCCTCGCCCCAGAGGACGAGGAAGTAGCAGCACAGGACGGCGAGATAGCCGCCGAGCACCACCGTGAACCGGCCGTACCGGTCGGCGAGCCACCCGAACGGCACGGCCGCGATCAGGTAGGCGACCGAGACCCCGACCGGCAGCAGTGGCAGCCAGCCGGCCGGGATGTCCAGCCGTTGCTGCAGCAGCAGGTACAGGAACGAGTCGCTGATCGTGACCAGGGACAGCGGCAGCACCGCGATGACCACCCGTCGGAACGGCGCCTGGCGCAGCAGCCCGGCCGCCGCCCTGACGGACACCGCCCTAACGGACACCGCCCTGCCCGGCGCCGTCCTGCCCGGCGCCGTCCTGCCCGGCGCCGCGCGCCCGGCCTCTGCCGCGCGGGCGGCGCCGCGCGCCGGGGTGGGAGCGGGTTCGCGGACGAACAGCACGAGCGCCAGCACCCCGGCCACGGCGACGCAGAAACTCACGGTGAACACCGCGTCGTAGGCGTCCAGGGTGAGCCACAGCACGGCGAACGCCGCGAGGGGCCCGAGCAGCGCGCCCGCCGTGTCCAGCGCGCGGTGCAGGCCGAAGGCGCGTCCCTGCCCATCGCGGGGCGCGCTCAGCGAGATGATCGCGTCTCTCGGCGCGGTGCGCAGCCCCTTGCCCGTGCGGTCGATCCCGATGGTCAGCCCGAGCAGCGGAACGGACGTGCCCGCGGCGAGGAAGCCGAGCTTGGTGACCGCCGACAGGCCGTACCCGAACCCGGCCACCGCCTTGCGGCGCTGGAACCGGTCGGCGAAGTGGCCGCCGACGAGCCGGAGCACGGCCGTGGCCCCGGTGTAGATGCCGTCGAGCAGTCCGAACTGCAGGGTGCTGACGCCGAGATGGAAGATCAGGTAGAGCGGGAGGACGGCGGTGACCATCTCGGAGGAGATGTCGGTCAGGAAGCTGACCGTCCCCAGCGCGAGCACGTTGCCCGCCAGCACCCGGCCCGGTCCGCCCGAGCGCGAGCCGGTCGCGGCTCCCTCGGCCGGCTCCGAGGGCCCGCCCGGAGCGGAGGCGCCCGCGCCGGAGCCGGGCTCGGCCGCGCCGTCCGGCTCCGCCGCGCCGTCCTCCGCCATGGCGGGGACGCCCGCCCCGCGGGTCTCCGACAGGTACATCAGGCCCGGCCTCCGGTGAGGGAGGGCCAGGCGTCGTGCAGGGCGGCGCGCCAGTGGCGGATGGGGGGCATGCCGGCGACGGCCCAGCGTCCGTGGCCGAGGACGCTGAAGGCGGGCCTCGCGGTCGGCGAGGGGAAGGCCGCGCTGGTGACGGGCCGCACCCGGCCGGGATCGGCGCCGAGCAGGGTGAAGACCTCGCGGGCCAGCTCGTACCAGGTCGTCCGCCCGCCGCTGGTGCCGTGGTAGACGCCGGGCGAGGCGTCGGCGCGCGCCAGCCGCAGCAGCCGGGCGGCCAGGTCGCCGGTCCAGGTGGGCTGCCCGTGCTGGTCGTCGACGACGTTCACGGTGTCCCGCGCGCGCTCCAGGGCGATCATCGTCTGGACGAAGTTGCGGCCGCCGGCGCCGTACAGCCAGGCGGTGCGCACGACGTAGCCCGCCTCGGGCAGCAGGCCGAGGACGGCGCGCTCGCCGGCCAGCTTGCCGCGCCCATAGGCGTTGACCGGACGGGTCGGGGCGTCCTCGGCGTAGGGGTCGCGGGCCGTCCCGTCGAAGACGTAGTCGGTGGAGACGTGCAGCAGCCTCGCGCCGATCTCGGCGCAGCCCAGGGCGAGGGCGCGCACGCCGTCGCCGTTGACCGCCGTCGCCTCGGCCTCGTGGGTCTCGGCGTCGTCCACGGCGGTCCAGCCGGCGCAGTTGACCACGACGTCGGGACGCTCCTCGCGCAGGACCTGCCGCACGCCGTCGGGGTGGCGCAGGTCCAGGCGGTCGCGCCCGCAGGCCAGCACGTCCGGCGCCTGCGTGTCGCGTTCGGCCTCGGCCACCACGGCGCCGCCGAGCATGCCCTTGGCGCCGGTGACCAGCAGCCGCTTCACCGAGCGCCCTTCAGCGGCTTCCACCAGGACGGGTTGTCGGCGTACCAGCGGACGGTGGCGGCGATGCCCTCGTCGAAGCCGGTGCGCGGCGCGTACCCCATGCCGCGCAGCCTGGTGTCGTCCAGGGAGTAGCGGCGGTCATGGCCCTTGCGGTCGGGCACCGGCTCGACCTCGCTCCAGCCGGCGCCGAGCTCGGCGAGGATGCGCCGGGTGAGCTCCACGTTGGTCAGCTCGGCCGTGCCGGCGATGTGGTACACCTCGCCCGGCTCCCCGCGCTCGGCGACGAGCTGGATGCCGCGGCAGTGGTCGTCGACGTGCACCCAGTCGCGCACGTTGCCGCCGTCCCCATAGAGCGGGACCTTGCGGCCTTCGAGGAGGTTGGTCACGAAGAGCGGGACGACCTTCTCGGGGAACTGGTAGGGCCCGTAGTTGTTGCCGCAGCGCGTCACCGACACCGGAAGGCCGTGGGTGACGGCGTAGGCGCGGGCCATCAGGTCGCCGCCGGCCTTGGCCGCGGAGTACGGCGAGCGGGGCCGGAGCGGGGCGTCCTCCGCCCAGGAGCCCTCGGCGATCGAGCCGTACACCTCGTCGGTGGACACCTGGACGACCTTGGGCACCCCGGCGGAGAGGCACGCCTGCAGCAGGGTCTGCGTGCCGAGCACGTTGGTGCGCACGAACGCGCCCGGCCCGTCGATGGACCGGTCGACGTGCGACTCCGCGGCGAAGTTCACCACCACGTCGTGGCCGGGGACGACCTCGTCGAGCAGCGCGGCGTCGCAGATGTCGCCGTGCACGAAGGCGTAGCCGCCCTCGACGGGCGCGAGGTTGGCCAGGTTGCCCGCGTAGGTGAGCAGGTCGAGCACCGTGACCTCGGCGCCCGCGAACGCCGGGTAGCCGCCCCCGACCAGCGTCCGGACATAGTGCGACCCGATGAAACCGGCGCCGCCGGTTACCAGAACCCTCATGAGCTGATCTGCACCTTGCTGTGATCTCCGAGCACCAGCCGATGGGCTCTGGGCGTGTTGGGAGCGGGCGTGACCTCGACGTCGTGCCCGATCAGGGACGCCTCGATGCGGCGCACCCCATGAATGGACGCGCGCCTCAGCACGATCGAGTACTCGATCTCGCTGTCCACAAGCTGACAGTTCTCGGCGACCGAGGTGAACGGGCCGACGTAGGAGTTGCGCACGACGGCCCCGGCGCCGATGACCACCGGTCCGACGATGCGGGAGCCGGCGACCTTCGCCCCGGCCTCCACCACGACCCGGCCGATGATCTCGCTCGCGCCGTCGACGTCGCCGTCCAGCCGCTGGTCCAGCTCCTCCAGCACGAGCCGGTTGACCTCCAGCATGTCGGCGACGTTGCCGGTGTCCTTCCAGTAGCCGGAGATCACCGTGGAGGCGACCGGGCGGCCGGCGTCGATGAGCCACTGGATCGCCTCGGTGATCTCCAGCTCGCCGCGCCAGGACGGCTTGAGCGCGGCGACGGCCTCGTGCACCGCGGGGCTGAACAGGTAGACGCCGACCAGGGCGAGATCGCTCTTGGGCGCCTCGGGCTTCTCCTCCAGGCCGACCACCCGGCCCGCGGCGTCGAGTTGCGCCACCCCGAACTGCCGGGGGTCGGGCACGCGGGTCAGCATGATCTGCGCGTCCGGGCGCTCCTGCCCGAACCGCCGCACCAGCGGCTCGATGCCGCCGACGATGAAGTTGTCGCCGAGGTACATGACGAAGTCGTCCTCGCCCAGGTAATCGCGGGCGATGAGCACCGCGTGGGCGAGGCCGAGCGGGGCGTGCTGGCGCAGGTAGGTGACCTCCAGGCCGAACGCCGACCCGTCGCCGACGGCGGCCTCGATCTCCGCGTGGGTGTCGCCGACCACCATGCCCACCTCGCGGACGCCCGCCGCCGCGATGGCCTCCAGCCCGTAGAACAGCACGGGCTTGTTGGCCACCGGCACCAGCTGCTTGGCGGAGGTGTGGGTGATGGGCCGGAGACGGGTGCCGGACCCGCCGGCGAGCACAAGCGCCTTCACTAGTACGCCCCTCCGCCGCGGGTGACGGCCGACCACGTCTTCCACAGGATCTGCAGGTCGAGGATGAGCGACCAGTTCTCGACGTACCGCAGGTCGAGCCGGACCGACTCCTCCCACGACAGGTCGGACCGGCCGCTGACCTGCCACAGGCCGGTCATGCCCGGTTTGACGACCAGGCGCCGGCGCACGTCCGTGCCGTACTGGGCCACCTCTTCGGGAAGCGGCGGGCGCGGGCCGACCAGCGACATCTCGCCGCGCAGGACGTTCAGCAGCTGCGGCAGCTCGTCCAGCGAATATCTGCGCAGGAAACCGCCGACCGGGGTGATTCTTGGATCGTTCCGCATCTTGAACAACACGCCGTCAAACTCGTTGTCATCCGCCAGCTCCAGCTTGAGCTTCTCGGCGTCCTGCACCATCGTGCGGAACTTGAAGACCTGGAACTCCCGCCCGTCGCGGCCCACCCGGGTCTGCTTGAACAGCGCAGGCCCCGGGCTGGTGAACCGGACCAGCAGGGCGATCACCAGCATGGGCAGCGCGAGGACCGACACCGCCGCCGTCGCCAGCAGGCGGTCGAAGAGGCTCTTGACGATCTGGCGCGCCCCGTCGAACTCCGGATGCTCGACGTGCAGCAGGGGCATTCCCGCGACCGGCCTGATGCTGGTGCGCGGCCCGGCGACGTCCATGAGGGCCGGGGCGACCAGCAGCTCGGTGCCCTTGCTCTCGATGCTCCAGGCCAGGCGGCGCAGCGCGGCGCCGTCGAGCTCGGGGCAGGCCAGCACGGCGACCGCGTCGGCGGAGACCTTGTCGGCCACGGTGGCGACGTCGGCGAAGTCGCCGTAGACGGGGACGCCGTCGACGTCGAGCCCGTTGCCGGGGTACTGCCCGGCCGGCAGGCAGGCCGCGACCACGCGCATGCCGTGGTACGGCTGGCGCCGGAACTGCATGACCAGGTCGAGCACGGCGGTCCTGTGCCCGACGGCGACGACGCGGCGGAGGTACTCGCCCTCGGCGCGCCTGCGGTGCAGCCGCTTGCGCATGCGGTAGCGGAACACCAGCGTGAGCGCCGTGGCCAGCGGCAGCATCGCCATGACATAGCTTCGGGCGATCATCGTCTGGGTGGCGTACGCGGCGATGGCCACGGCCGCCGTGAGCCCCACCCCGCCCTCGAAGACGGCGCGGAACTCCTCGCTGCCCTCGCCGTGGCTCTTTTCGCGATAGACCCCGGCCAGCGCCAGGGCGCCCGGCCAGGCGACCAGCGCGAGGCCGAACCCGAACAACAACTCCGACCACGGGATGAAGGCGCCCACCCAGAGCCTGAATCCCATGACGGCCTCGCAGGCGATCATGGCACACGCCAGATCGCCCGCCAGTAGAGCCCGCATATAGGAGCGCGTCCAGATGCTGGACGCCGTCAGCGGGCCTACTTCAAGGAGCGCGGCATCACGCTCCTCCAGCCCCACCCTCATGCCCACCCCTACCCTGCTCCCGCCCGACCGTGACCACTGCCGCACCGTGCAGATACCAGACGGCCATCGTGTCCCCTTGGTTGACACGTGGCGCAAATATCACGAGCGTGGGTACCCGTTCACATACTAAAGATCGCTAAGGCCCAGCGAAATAGCCTGGCAATGGCCACAATCGGCCTGAAACTCCCGTGTCCTCTGGCTTGACGGAACGGTCCAAATCCGTGTAGGCGACCCTAGCCTCGTTAGATTCAGCACATGTCTGGTATTCACCTGGAGCGCTCCGGCCCGGTCGCCACCGTCGTCCTCTCCCGGCCCGAGGTCCGCAACGCGGTGGACGGGCCCGCCGCGGCGGCGCTCGCCGACGCCTTCCGCTCCTTCGAGGACTCCGACGCGGCCGTCGCCGTGCTGTGGGGCGACGGCGGCACGTTCTGCTCCGGCGCCGACCTGCACGCCGTCGGCACCGGGCGGGGCAACCGCCTGGAGCCCGACGGGGACGGCCCGATGGGACCGACCCGCATGCGGCTGTCCAAGCCGGTGATCGCGGCCGTGGAGGGGTACGCGGTGGCCGGCGGGCTGGAGCTGGCGATCTGGTGCGACCTGCGGGTCGCCGCCGAGGACGCGGTCTTCGGGGTGTACTGCCGCCGCTGGGGCGTCCCGCTCATCGACGGCGGCACCGTGCGGCTGCCGCGGCTCGTCGGCACGGGCCGGGCCATGGACATGATCCTCACCGGTCGCCCGGTGGACGCCGCGGAGGCCCTGCGCATCGGCCTGGCCGACCGCGTCGTGCCGTCCGGGACGACCCGGGCGCACGCGGAGGAGCTGGCGCTCCAGCTCGCCGGGCTGCCCCAGGAGTGCATGCGCCAGGACCGGCTCTCCGTCCTGGAGCAGGAAGGACTCCCGGAGGAGGAGGCGCTGCGCAACGAGTTCCGCCACGGCCTGGTCTCCCTGCGAGGGGCGGTCGCCGAGGGCGTCGGCCGCTTCCGCGCGGGCGCGGGCCGGCACGGGAGCTGACCGGCACGGGAGCCGGCCGCGGGCTCAGTCGTATTCGAGGTCGGGCAACGGGGTGGGCGGGTCGGGGCTGCGCCACACGACCACGTAACTGGGCGTGGCGGAGGTGAAGGCCTCGCTCAGCCGGTCGAGGTCGAAGTCGGGCAGATAGCGCAGCCTCGCCAGGAAGGTGGCGTCGGTCGCCGAGCGCGGCACCACGCATCCTTGCCCGTCGCGGTCGAGCAGGACGATCAGGATGTCGGATTCCGTGACCCCGCCCACCCGGACCTCGACGACGTCCTCCCACGCGAGGGCTTCCACGCTGCCATCGGCGTAGTGACGGGTGACGCCCTCTTCGGTGACGTAGACATAGGTATCCGGCACAAAGTTGCCGTGCATGGGCGCGATTGTGACGACTTACGAGCACTCCATGCAAGAGAAGTCGCTAATCAGGGCACGCCTGGACCCCGCCGGTCGCCCGGCGGGGCGGTCGTCCGGTCCTCACTCGTCGCCCCATGTGTGGTCGAGATGGGCGGCCACGGCCGCTCTGGCGGCCTGCGCCGGGCCCCGTGCGATGGCGTCGAGCAGATCTCTGTGCTCGGCGACCAGCGTCGCCCGGTCGGGGTAGATCGTGCGCAGCCGCACGAGCCCGAGCCTGGTCTCGGCCGCGAGGGCGGCGTACAGGCGCTCCAGCCGGGGGCTCCGCACGGCGGCGATGAGCTCTGTGTGCAGCGTCATGTGCTCGGCCACGACGTCGGCCCACGGCGCGTCCGGCGCCAGCGCGGCCATCCGGGCGAGCGCGCCGTCCGCCCGCGCCACCCGCCTGCCGGCCAGCTTGACGGCCATGAGGTCCTCCAGCGGCCGCCGGACGAACATCAGGTCGTCCAGGTCGGCGCTGGAGACCTCGGGGACGTAGGCGCTGCGGTTGCGCTCGCGCCGCAGCAGGCCCTCGTGGACGAGCAGGGCCAGCGCCTCGCGGACGGTCGGTCGCGCCACGCCGTACAGGGTTCCGAGCTCCTGCTCGGGCAGCGGGGTGCCAGGGGGGATCTCGCCGGACAGCACGCGCCGGCGCAGGGCGGCGGCGAGGGCGTCGACCGTGGAGACCGGGCGCAGCTTCACGCCGACGATTGTGCCGTGCGCGGGCCGGGGCCGACGACCGCGCCCCGGCGCCGTCCGGGCAGGGCGACCAGGAGCAGGCCGGCGCCGAGGAGCGCGAGGCCCGCCCAGGAGACGGCGGTGAGCCGCTCGTGCAGGACGGCGAGGCCGAGCAGCGCGGCCACGGCGGGCTCGGCGAGCGACAGGGTGGCCGCCCTGGCCACCGGCGTCGTGCGCAGGCCCCGCCCGTAGAGGAAGTAGGACAGTGCGGTGGTGGCGCAGCCCAGGTAGACGGCGGTGAGCAGGCCGCGCGGCTCGCCCAGCCATGCGGTGCCGCTCCACAGCAGGATCGGCAGCATCACCGCGGCGGCCCCGCCGAAGAGCACGCCCATGACCGCGCCCGAGGCGGCTCCCGTGTTGATCGTCCGGGCGGCGGTCACCGCGTAGAAGCCGTAGAGCAGGCCGCCCAGCAGGGCCAGCAGGACCCCCGCCGGGTCGGCGCCGACGCTCCGGCCGCCGAGGACCAGGGCGGCGCACCCGGCGACGGCGGCGGCCGTCGCGACCGTCCAGCGCCCGCCGGGCCGCCGGCGGTCGTACAGCCAGGACAGCGCGCCGGTGAAGGCGGGCCCGCTGCCGATCGCCACCACCGTCCCGACGGCGACGCCGGTGCGCCCGACGGCGGCGAAGTAGCACAGCTGGTAGGCGGCCACGGCCAGCGCGCCGGCGGCCAGCGGCAGCGTGCGGCGTCGTGCGCCGCGCAGCAGGCGCCAGGCGGCGGGCCCGGCCGCCGCGGCCAGCACGGCGCCGCCGATCACCAGGCGGGCCGCGGCGAGCGCCACCGGGTCGGCCGTGCCGCCCAGGGCGAGCGTGCCGGCCGTCCCGGCGGTGCCCCAGAGCACCGCGGCGGCGACCACTGCGGCCGTCCCTGACATGGCGGGGGAAGGGTCTTGGTGCATGCGAAATATTGTCTGACAACCAGACGAAGATTACCAGTATGGGATGTCTGGTACTCCGAAAAGGCCCCGTTTAGTTACTTGAGGGCACTACCTCCACCTGACCCACGTTGATACTGTTTCGCCACCAATAACCCGCGTGTAACGATGCGGTTCCCCTGCGAGGTCACATGGGCGGGCGTAAGAGGTCCATCAAATTCAAGATCCTCACCCTGGTACTGGTGCCGCTGGTGTCCATGCTGGGGATCTGGGCGTACTCCGCGATGATCACGGTCCAGAGCGGGCTTGACCTCCTCAGAGTCCGGACGATCTACGACACCCTGGTCGTCCCCACCGGTGACGTGGCCTCGCAGATCCAGAACGAGCGCTATCAGTCGATCGTCTTCCTCAGCTCAGGAGCCCGTTCCAACGAACGGAACGAGCTGGAGGCGCAGCGCGCCAGGACCGACCGGGCTCGCATCGCCCTGGAGCAGGCCGTGCTGGCGAGCGCCTCGGAGCAGGAGTCCAGCCCGCAGATGTACCAGCGGGTGACCGAGCTGATCGAGACGACCCACCGGCTGCCCGACATCCGGGCCCGGGTGGACTCCAGGAGCTTCAGCCGCCTGCTCACCCTGGACGCCTACCGCCTGATCTCCGACGCCGTCGGCCGTGTGTACGACAGCTTGAAGTTCGCCGGAGACCTGGAGATCGGCCCGCCGACCAGGGCCGTGACGCTGATCGACCGCAGCCGCGACCTGATGAGCGAGCAGGCCGCCCTGCTCGCCGGCGTCGTGCGGGCCGGGTCCATGACCAGCGACGAGCGCACCGTGTTCACCACCATGGTCACCAAGCGCAGGATGGTCTACGACATGGGCTTCCAGCTCCTGGACCCCGACCTGCGCCAGCCGTACCTGGTGTTGCAGAACTCCCCGACCTACACCAGGTTCGCCTCCGTGGAGGACCAGGTCACCCAGGACGTGCAGCCCGGCAGGAGGCTGCCCGGCGGCTCGATCAACTGGGGATCGAACATCCTGTCCCTGACGACGGCGTTCGACCGGCAGAACGCGATCGTGTCCCAGCGGATCGCCGACCGCGCCGCCCCGCTGGCCAGCGTGATCCTGCTGCGGATCGCCGTCACGCTCATCCTCGGCGTCATCGCGGTGGGCGTCTCGCTGTACGTCTCCGTCCGCTTCGGCCGGCGCATCACCGCCGAGCTGATCAACCTGCAGCACGCCGCGCTCGAACTCGCCCACCAGCGCCTGCCCAGAGTGGTCCAGCGGCTGCGGCAGGGGGAGGACGTCGACGTGGCCGCCGAGAGTCCGCCGATCGCCGCCGGCCCCACCGAGGAGATCACCAACGTCGGTGAGGCGTTCACCTCGGTGCAGACCACCGCGATCGAGGCGGCCGTGGGGCAGGCGGAGATCCGCAAGGGCGTCGGCAAGGTCTTCCTGAACCTGGCCCGCCGCAACCAGTCGCTGCTGCACCGCCAGCTGTCCATGCTGGACGCGCTCGAGCGCAAGGTCACCGAGCCGGAGCTGCTCGACGAGCTGTTCGGCATCGACCACCTCACCACCCGCATGCGGCGGCACGCCGAGGGCCTGATCATCCTGTCCGGCGCCGTCCCCGGACGTGGATGGCGCAATCCGATCCCCCTGTACGACGTGGTCCGCGCCGCCGTGGAGGAGGTCGAGGACTACCTGCGCGTCCACGTGGCCATGCCGGAGACCGTGTCGCTCGCGGGCACCGCGGCCACCGACGTCATCCACCTGCTCGCCGAGTTGGTGGAGAACGCCACGATGTTCTCGCCGCCGCAGACCCACGTGGAGGTCCGCGGCGAGATGGTCGCCAGGGGCTTCGCCATCGAGATCGAGGACCGCGGGCTCGGCCTGAGCCCGGAGGAGATGGAGCAGATCAACCAGCGGCTGGCCGACCCGCCGGAGTTCGATCTGGCCGACAGCGACCGGCTCGGCCTGTTCGTGGTCGGCCGCCTCGCGGCCCGGCGGGAGATCCGCGTCTCGCTGCGTCCCTCCCCCTACGGGGGCACCACGGCGATCGTGCTGCTGCCCGAGAGCCTGGTCATGCCGACCGAGCGCTCGCCGGAGCCGTACTCGGTGGAGCAGATCACCGGCGGGGAGGGGTGGTTCGGCGGGGGACGGAGCCTCACCGCGGCGATCGGCTCCGGCTCCGACTCCGGCGCCGGACGGCCCGGCGCGTCCGTCCGGTCCACCGGCGAGGGGGGCGGCACCCACCGCTCGAACGGCACCGGCGGCACGGGCGACGAGGCCAGGGCGCCGCGCAGGGCCACCGGCCTGCCGCACCGGGTGCGCCAGGCCAGCCTGGCCCCCCAGCTCCGCGAGGCGCCGCCGGCGCCCCAGCGCGCGCCGGGCCGTCCCCGGGCGCAGGCGAACGGCGCGCCGGAAGAGCGCCCGGACGCCGAACCGCTCCAGCCGTCCCCCGATATGTTCTCTTCGTTCAGGGCGGGCTGGGAACGAGCTCACGAAGGTGAGGGGAACGCGTCATGAGCGACGGCGAGCGCTGGCTGGATCAGGAGGCCGGGCCCCTCATCCGCCCCTACACCGTCACCCGGGGGCGCACCCGCCCCTCGGGGCCCGCGTTCGACATGGTCGCGATCGTCCGGGCCGTGCCGGGCGGCAGGCCGCAGCCGGGCCTCGGCCCCGAGCACCTGCGCATCCTGCGCATGTGCGTCCATCCCATGTCGGTGGTCGACCTCGCCTCCGAGAGCGGCCTGTCGCTCGGCGTCACCCGGGTCCTGCTCGGCGACCTGCGCGACAACGAGCTCGTCACCGTCCGGCCCCCCGCGACCGTGTCGCAGCTGCCCGAGGAGCGTCTGCTGCGCGAGGTGATCCAGGGCCTGCGGGCCCTGTGAGGCCGCCCTCGCGCTCCCTGCGACGTACGGCGGGCCCCCACCGATGACCGGTGAAGGCCCGCCGTCCATGCGCGCCGTGGCGTCCCGCCCCGGCAGGCTCGGTGACGGCGCTCTCGCCGCCGCCCGGCGCGCCGGGGCGTCCTACTCGTCGATGTGGTAGCCGTCGCCGTACACCTTCCACGACAGCGGCGGGTTCAGGTCGAGGTTGCCGGCCTTGAGGAAGACCCGCTGCTCGGTGTCCACCCTGCTGGTGTCGCCGTGGGCCTCCTCGGTCCTCATGGCGGCCTCGCGGGCGTCGAGGAAGGCGTCCAGGTAGGTCTGCTCGTCGCCGCCCTGCGCGGGCGGCCTGGCCTTCTTCAGGGCCGTCTCGCGGATGCCGCCGAAGCTGACGGGGTCCGAGCCGGGGCCGTGCATGACCATGGCGTCGTAGTAGACGAACTGGCCGAGGGCGCGCAGGCCGTCCTGCTTGGCCTGCCGGACCGCCGGTCCGAAGTACACCCGGTCGCGCTCGTCGTTCTGGGCGGCCTGGAAGGCCGGGTCCCCGGCGGCGGCCTTCCAGGCTTCGGTGAAGTCCGGGCCGAGCCCCTTGTGGGAGTCGGTGCCGTCGACGGCGCGCAGCGCGGGCAGGTACCGGGCCAGGATGTTGCCCGGCTCGCGCGCGGTGTACAGCTCGACGAGCTCCAGCATGTCGCCGGTGCCGGAGCAGAACCCGATGATGCCGCCGGTGTAGCCCCGCCCGTCGTCGATGTCCTCGATGTAGCCGTACTGGGCCCGCCAGTCGAGCGAGGAGTTCTCCGCGCTCGACACCAGTCGCATGGCCATCTCCTTCTTGTGCGGGTCGGTGAGGTCGGCGGACGCCGCCGTCGCCCGCGCCGCTCCCGCCGCGGTGGTCGCCGCGCGGCCCGTCGTCGCCACGGCGGCCTGGTCACCGCCCGCGCCGCAGGCGGTGACCAGGACGGCGGTCAGCGCCGGGACCAGCAGGACGCGCGCGCGCAAGGGCCGTGCGGCCGGGGGGATCGGCACCTGACCTCCCTTACTCGTTAGGAAACTTTACTAACGAAGGGAAACATCATCGGCGGACGCGTGTCAACGGCTTCCACAAGTTGCCCCCAGGGAAGGTGCACGGCATCGGCAGGAAGGCCCGCGACTCGGCGGGACCAGGTAGATCACCCGGCCCGCGTTCGGGCCGCCCGGTCAGCCGAGCCACCCGCGAAGGTAAAGACTGAGTACCCATTTGCGGTATATGGGTATCGATAGGGGTAGTTGTCCCGTTACTAGGTATGCGTCCGCAGGACGATGCTCTACATGTCGGTAAGGAAGACGACCAGCAAGATCTCATCGGATTCAGGTGCCAGTCATGTGTCAACACCAACCGCAGTGCCCGCCGGCCGACGCCGTCGATCACGAGGCGGCCTGCCTGGTGGCCTTCCACCCGGAGCAGGGGTGGGGGCTGCTGTGCAACGGCGTGGTCGTGTTCGACGACACAGGTGAGCTGCTGCCGGACGGACGCAGCGTCCCTCCCGTTCACCGCTTCGCCTACGGATGTGCCGCATGACGACCACCCACACGCCGGGGAGGATCTCCTCCCTCCGCCACGCCCGCGCGGCCGTCCGCCTCTGGCCGGCGCGCCAGAGCGGCAAGCGCGCCTCGTGGGTGCTGGTCCCTGAACCGACCACGGTCCCGAAGATGCGCAGGCGGGTGCGCCGCAAGCTGTCCGACTGGGGGCTCACGGCGCAGTCCGACGTCGTGGAACTGCTCGTCAGCGAGGTCGTCACCAACGCCATGCGCCACTCGTGGGGCGCCGTCATGTCGCTCGCGATGGACGACGGAACGCTCCGCTGCGAGGTGCAGGACACCAACCCCGCCCTGCCCCAGGTGCGGGAGGTCCACGACGGCGACGAGGGCGGTCGCGGCGTGTATCTCATGCAAGCGCTTTCCACCTCCTGGGGCAGCCACCCGCTGTCCACCGGGAAGGTCGTCTGGTTCGAGGTGGCCTGCGAGTGCGAGACGGCGGCGGCCGAGGCCGGGAAGAGCGGGGACGATGAGTGAGGACCCGCGCCGCGACCAGGCGGCACCCGTCGCGGTCCCCGGCGGCCGGCAGGCGTACCGGGCGCGCCGGTTCCAGACGCGAAAACAGCGGCGGCGCCCGGCCGACGACCTCCAGGACCTGCGCACCCCGTCGGGACGCACCATGCTCCCGTACTGAGGACCGTCCCGCGCTCCTGTACTGAGGACCGTTCCGCACGAGCCTCCCGGGCCTTCGCCCGCCCCCTCCCCTGGTGACGCCGGACCGGCGGACAGCCCGCGTCCGCCCGGTCCGGCGTCCCTCGCCGCCGGCGCCGCCGTCCGGGGCGCTCAGCGCCGCGTACGGGAGGCCGCCGCCCCCGCGCCCTTGGGCGGGTCCGGCGAGGCCTGCCGGCTGTTGTCCTGCGCCGCGGCGCGGCGATCCTGCTCGGCCATCCACACCGCGATCTGCGCGCGCGAGTGGAAGCCGAGCTTGCTCAGGATGTGCTCGATGTGTCCCTCGGCCGTGCGCTGGGCGATGACCAGCGTCGCGGCGATGTCCTTGTTGCTCAGCCCGCGGGCGACCAGCCGCGCGATCTCCATCTCCCTGCGGGTCAGCGGAGACGCCTTGCCCGCGGCCTGCGCGCTCGGGGCGGCGGTCGGGCTCTCCTCCATGGCGTAGGCGAGCGCCTCCTCGAACGACAGCCGCGCGCCCTGGTCCAGCGCCGCCCGGAAGGCGGGCTCGCCGAGCGCCTGCAGGATGCCGGCCTCGCACTCCTCGTGGTAGACGATCAGGTGGCCGAACTGCAACAGCGGCCTGCCGGAGGTCCGCCACATGGTCCACAGCGCGCCGATCAGCCGGGCCGCCCGCTCGTAGTCGTGGGCGGCGGCGGAGATCCACGCCAGCACGTCCACGTTGATGCCCACGCCGAGCCGGTCGTTCAGCGCGCTGTTGCACCGCATGCTCTCCTTCTCCAGGGCGACGGCGCGCGCCATGTCCCCCTCGCGCCAGGCCAGCACGCCGAGGGCCATGAGGGCGTAGGCGCGGTGCCAGCCCTCGCCGCGGGCGTCGCAGACGCGGACCGCCTCCTCGCCGGCCGCGGCCGCCCGCTCCACGTACCTCTTGCGCCCGTAGGTGAGGCAGAGCCTGATCAGCGCCAGCACCTGGCCCCGCTCGTCCCCGGCGGCGCGGTGCCCGGCGAGCGCCTCCTCGTGGAACTTGATCGCAGTGTCGATCTCGCCGCGGTAGACGGCCGTCATGCCCGAGAACAGGGAGACGTACGCGAGCAGGTGGGGCAGTCCCAGCGCCTCCCCCAGTTCCCTGGCCTCGTCGATCATCACCGACGCCGCCTCGTGGTCGCCCATCATGATCGCCATCCAGCCCGCGCAGCACAGCGCCCAGGCCCGCGGCTCGCACGGCGCGGTGACCTTGGCGAGGCCGTCCTCCAGCCAGCGGCGCCCCTCCCCGATCTGGTGCATGGTCTTCCAGTGGTAGAGCAGGTCCGTGGCCATGCGCAGGCCGTCCTCCGCGTCGCCTTCCTCGAAGCAGGAGCTCAGGGCAGCCCGCAGGTTGGCGTGCTCCAGCATGAGCCTGCGCTGCCAATGGAGCTGCGCGGCGGTGAAGATCTGCGCGTGCGCCTGCCGCGCCAGCGCGCGGTAGAACTCGCGGTGCCGGTGCCGCAGCGCCTCCTGCCCGCCGCACTCGGCCAGCCGGTCCCTGCCGTACTGCCGGACGGTGTCCAGCAGCCGGTAGCGCACGCCCACGGGATGCTCCTCGCGGACCAGCACGGACTTCTCCACCAGGCCGCTGATCACGTCCACGACGTCCTCGCGGGCGATGCCGTCGCCGGAGCAGACCGCCTCGGCCGCCTCCAGGTCCAGCCCGCCGGAGAAGACCGACGCGCGGGTCCACATGAGCCGCTCCGGCTCGGTGCACAGCTCGTAGCTCCAGTCGACCAGGGCGCGCAGCGTCTGCTGGCGCAGGGCGGCCGTCCGCGACCCGGTCGTGAGCATCTTGAACCGGTCCTGCAGCCGGTCCAGCAACTGCTGGACGGACAGCGCGCGCAGCCGCACCGCCGCCAGTTCGATCGCGAGCGGGATGCCGTCCAGGCGGCGGCAGATCTGGCCCACGGCGTCGCGGTTGTCGTCGGTGACCGCGAAGCCCGGCAGCACCGCGTCGGCGCGCTCCACGAACAGGCGTACCGCGTCCACCTCCGCGAGCGCCTGGGTGGACAGGTTCGCGCCGTCGTCGTCGGGGAGGGGGAGCGGATGGACGACGAGGGTGCGCTCGCCGTGGATGCGCAGCGGCTCCCTGCTCGTGACGATGATCCGCAACCCGTCCGCGGCGGCCAGGAGGTCTTCGGCGAGCAACGCGCAGTCGTGCAGCAGATGCTCGCAGTTGTCCAGGATGAGCAGGCCCTTCCGGTCGGCCAGGTACTCGGCGGCCGCCGCCATCGACGGGCGGCTGGTCCGCTCCTCGATCTGCAGGACCTCCAGCAGGGTCGGCAGGAGCAGGTCGGCGTCCTCAAGGGCGGACAGGTCGACGAACCAGACGCCGTCGGGGAACGCCCGTTGCACGTCCTGGGCGGTCCGGGCGGCCAGCCTGGTCTTGCCGACCCCGCCGAAGCCGGTGAGGGTGACCAGCCGGGACTTCGACAGCAGCGTCTTGACCTCGGCCATCTCTTGCCGACGCCCGACGAAGCTGGTCACGTCTGCCGGCAATCCCTGTGCCGACCGGCGGCTCATGGAGCTCGATGTCATCACGCTCACCCAGGGCTTCGGGTACGACGGCCGCCCGCGAAACCGCCCTTAGTTCGCAAGACAGCACTAACGCCTTATACCCCCACAGATCGCCGAGCGCACTGACCGAATCGCACGGATCACGTCAGGTCACCGCAAAACTTTGACGAGGACTCCCGCGCCGATGTCCGCCCGGACGGCGACGCGGACGCCCGGCGCCCCGGCACCCCCGCGGCCTTTCTTACCCGAATTTGCCGATTCCCCGCACAAGCGTTCCGCCGGCATCCGGCAACCGGCCGGACGCTCTTTTCCGGTCGATTACTTTCGCCGTCCGTTCGGCCGTATAAAGCCCGCTCCGGCTCAGCGAATCGTATCCCCGCGCGCTCGACGGCGTTCTGCGCCGCGCACTGCGAGGTTTCTCGGCGGCGTTCCCGGCAGCGTTCCCGGTAGGCGACCGCTAATCGCGGGAACCGCGTGCCCGCGCGTGCGCCGCCAAATGCGGGACTTACCGGGATGCGAGGGGGATTGAGGTGTTTGTGCTGGTAACCGGGGTGGAATCGTAACCGTGTACCTGAGGCCATGATTCGCAGGCGGCATCGCGGAAGGCCTCTTCGACCGTCGATCCCGGACGATGTCCACCACATATGCGAAGCCGGCCGGAGAACAGCAGAACAGGAGAACCGCACACGTCGGCCCGCCTTGAAAGGAACCAGCACGTCGGCGGCCTTGAGAGGAGAGCCCGATGAGCCTGGCCGATCCCAGCGCCAAATCCGAGTTTCTTCCGTACCCTTTGGTGGAAAGCGACCTGCCCGGCCCGCGTTCGGCCGAACTGCTCGACCGGCAGGCCGTCCGGGAGTCCAACGCGCGCACCTATCCGCGCCGCCTCCCGATCGCCATCGCCGAGGCGTCCGGGAGCTTCGTGCGCGATCTGGACGGCAACGTCTTCATCGACTTCCTGACCGGCGCCGGCGTGCTCACTCTCGGGCACAACCACCCAGAGCTCGTGCGGGCCGCCACCGCCCAGCTCACCCGGCTCACCCACGGTCTGGACTTCCCCACCCCCGCCAAGGACGCCTTCACCGAGGCGCAGCTGTCGATGCTGCCCGCCCCGCTGCGCGACCGCATGAAGGTGCACTTCTGCGGGCCGACCGGCGGCGACGCCGTCGACGCCGCGGTCAAACTGTGCAAGATCGCCACCGGCCGCGGCGACGTCGTGGCCTTCCAGGGCGGCTTCCACGGCAGCGGCCACGCGGCGATGGCGCTCAGCGGCCTCGTGCGGCAGAAGCAGCCGGTGGCCAACGGCGTGCCCGGCGTCCATTTCTCGCCCTACTCCTACTGCGCGCGCTGCCCGCTCGGCCTGGTCCCGAGCACCTGTGACACCAACTGCGCCGGGCAGCTCGAACGGGCGCTGCACGATGGGAACGGCGGCGTCGCGCCGCCCGCCGCGGTCATCCTGGAGATCGTCCAGGGCGAAGGCGGCGTCATCCCGGCCCGCCGCGCGTTCGTCCGCCGCGTGCGCAGGCTCACCCGCGAGCTGGACATCCCGCTCATCGTGGACGAGGTGCAGACCGGCTGCGGGCGCACGGGCACGTGGTTCGCCTTCGAGCGGTACGACATCGAGCCCGACGTGATCGTCGCGTCCAAGGGCCTGAGCGGCATGGGCCTGCCCGTGGCGATCATCCTCTACGACGGCAGGCTGGACGTGTGGGCGCCCGGCGCGCACATCGGCACCTTCCGCGGCAACCAGCTCGCCTTCGCCGCCGGGACCGAGGCCGTGCGCGTCATGCGCCGCGACGACGTGCTCGGCAACGTCCGCAGGCGCGGCGAGCAGATCGCCGACCGGCTGGCCCCGCTGACGGCCAACCCGTGGGTGCGGGAGGTGCGCGGCGTCGGCCTGATGTGGGGCGTGGAACTGGCCGACCCCCGCGACGGCGGCCCGGCCACCGAGCTGGCGCACCGCGTCCAGGGGGCCGCCCTGCGCCGCGGGCTGATCATCGAGGTCGGCGGGCGCGCGGACTGCGTCGTGCGGATCCTGCCGCCCCTGAACGTGACCGCCGACGTCGTCGAGACCGCGTGCTCCATCCTCGTCGAGGCCATCACCGCGTGCTGCCTGGTGGCGGCCTGACGGTCCGGGATCACGGGGACCCGCGGGGGTTGATGGAGGCAGCATGACCAGACAGGCCGATGTCCAGGACGTCCGGCACGCCGGGCCGGGGCGCGGAGACGCCCCCGCCGGGCACGTGCTGGTCGGCGCGGGCGGCGCGTACGCGGCCCGGCGGCGCGACGGCGAACGGCTGGACCACCTGTTCGAGGAGCTGTGCGACCGGCTGCGCGCCGCCGGGGAGCACACCCGGACGGCGGTGGACGCCGGAGAGGTCACGCTCACCTTCGGCGAGCTGGACGCGCGGGCCAACCGGCTCGCCCGCCACCTGCTGCGGCAGGGCGCGCGCCCCGGCGATCGCGTCGCGCTGGTCCTCGACCGCGCCGTCTGGTCCTACGTCGGCATGCTCGCCGTCCTGAAGATCAACGCGGCGTACGTGCCGCTGGACGCGGGCTTCCCCGCCGACCGGCTCGCCTACATCGTGCGGGACGCGGGCGTGCGCACCGTGCTGACGCTGTCGCACCTGCGCGACCGCGTCGAGCACCTCGACGCCGCCGTCCTGTGCCTGGACGAGGCCGAACCGCTGATCGACGCCGAGGACGGCGGCCGGCTCACCGCCGAGGAGCGGGGAGCGCCGGTCACAGAACGGGAGACGCCGGCCGGAGAGCGGGGAACGCCGATCGGAGAGCGGGGAACGCCGATCGGAGAGCGGGGAGCGCCGGCCGAGGAGCGAGGAGCGTCGGCCGGTGAGCAGGGGGTGCCGGACGGGGAGCTGTGCTACGTCGTCTACACCTCCGGCTCCACGGGCCGGCCCAAAGGCGTGGCCGTCGAGCACGCCTCGATCTGCAACTTCGTCCGCGTCGCCGTCGACGCGTACGGGCTGGCCCCCGGCGACCGGGTGTACCAGGGCATGACCATCGCCTTCGACTTCTCGGTCGAGGAGATCTGGGTGCCCCTGCTGTCGGGGGCCACGCTCGTGCCGCGCCCGCCGGGGGCGACGCTGCTCGGCCGCGACCTGTCGGACTTCCTGCGGGCCCGCGCGATCACCGCCCTGTGCTGCGTCCCCACTCTGCTGGCCACCCTGGAGGAGGACCTTCCGGGCCTGCGCTTCCTGCTGGTCTCCGGCGAGGCGTGCCCGGCCGACCTCGTGCGCCGCTGGCACCGGCCGGGCCGCCGATTCCTGAACGTGTACGGCCCGACCGAGGCCACCGTCACCGCCACCTGGGCGGTGCTCGACCCTGACCGGCCGGTGACGCTCGGCGTCCCGCTGCCGACCTACGCCGTGGCCGTCCTGGACCCCGCCGAGCCGCGGGCGCTGCCCCCCGGCGAGCTCGGCGAGATCGGCATCGCCGGCATCGGGCTGGCCCGCGGGTACGTCAACCGCGACGACCTCACAGAACGCGCCTTCATCCCCGACTTCCTCGGCATCCCGGACAACCCGTCCGGCCGCATCTACCGCACCGGGGACCTCGGCCGGATCAACGACGACGGCGAGATCGAGTACCACGGCCGCATCGACACCCAGGTGCAGATCAACGGCTACCGGGTCGAGCTGTCGGAGATCGAGTCGGTGCTGCTCCAGGTGCCGGGCGTCGCCCAGGCCGTCGTCGACACCTACGAGCCTGAGCCGGGCGTGGTGGAACTCGTCGCCTACTACAGCGTCCGCGACGACGCGCCCGAGGCGGACCCCGAGCGGATCTACCGCGAGCTTCGCGCGCGCCTGCCCGGGTACATGATCCCGGCCTACCTGGAACCGCTGCCCGGCATCCCGATGCTGCTGAGCACCAAGGCCGACCGCAGGAACCTGCCGCCTCCCACCGGCCCACGCGGCCTGTCCACCGCGCAGCCCTACGCGGCCCCGTCGACCGCCGCCGAGCGCACGCTCGCGGACGTGCTGGCCGGCGTGATCGGGGTGGAGCAGGTCTCGGTCGACAGCCACTTCTTCGACGAGCTCGGCGCGAACTCGCTGCTGATGACCCGCTTCTGCGCCAGGGTCAGGGAACGCGCCGGCCTGCCGCCGGTGTCGATCAAGGACGTGTACCTGCACCCCACCATCCGCGCCCTGGCGCTCGCTCTCACGGACGGCGCGCCCGCGGCCGGGCCCGCGGCCGAGGCGCCGGCCGCGCCGCCGCCGACCCCGGTCCGGGCGGGCACCGCCGAGTACCTGCTGTGCGGGCTGCTGCAGGCGCTGCTGTTCCTCGCCTACACCTTCCTCGGCGCGCTGCTGCTGGACCGCTGCTACCGCTGGGTGTCCGGCGCGTCCGGCGCGGCCGAGGTCTACGCCCGGTCGGTCGCGGCCGGCGCGGCCGTCTTCGCCACGCTGTGCGCGGTGCCGATCGCGGCCAAATGGACGCTCGCCGGCCGGTGGAGACCCGGCACGACCATCAGGGTGTGGAGCCTGGCCTACCTGCGGTTCTGGACGGTCAAGACGCTCGTGCGCAGCAGCCCGCTCGCCCTGTTCACCGGCTCGCCGCTGTACGTGCTGTACCTGCGCGCGCTCGGCGCGCGCATCGGTCGTGGAACGCTGATCCTGTCCAGGAACGTGCCGGTCTGCACCGACCTGCTGACCATCGGCGGCGGGACGGTGATCCGCAAGGACTCCTTCTTCACCTGCTACCGGGCCCGCGGGGGCGTGATCGAGACGGGTCCGGTCACCATCGGCGAGGACGCCTTCGTCGGCGAGCGGACGGTGATCGACATCGGGGCGTCCATCGGCGACCGCGCCCAGCTCGGGCACTCCTCGTCCCTGCAGTCCTCCCAGTCGGTGCCGGACGGCGAGCGCTGGCACGGGTCGCCCGCCCAGCCGGCCACCGCCGACTACCTGGCCCTCGAACCGGAGCGCTGCGGCCGGTGGCGCACCGTCCGCTTCGGCGCCATGCAGCTGCTCACCACCCTGGCCGTGTACCTGCCGCTGGGCATCGGCGGCCTGTACTGGCTGAGCACGCGCTTCCCCGTCCTCACCGAGCCGGCCGCGGGCGGCACGGCGGCGGGGCCCAGGGACCTGACGTCGTGGCCGGCCTGGCGGGACGCGCCGGCCGTCTCGCTCGTCGTCTACTTCGGCGGGCTCGCGGCCGCGATGGTCCTGGTGGCGACCGTCCCCCGCCTGCTGCGCCCCGCCCTGCGCGAGGGACGCGTGTACCCGCTCTACGGCTTCCGATACTGGGCGCACCGGGCGATCGCCCGGGTCACCAACGCGCAGATGTTCACCCACCTGTTCGGCGACAGCTCCTGGATCGTCCACTACCTGCGCGCGCTGGGATACGACCTGTCGAAGGTGGAGCAGACCGGGTCCAACTTCGGGCTGCAGCACAAGCACGAGTCCCCGTACCTGACCACCATCGGCAGCGGCACGATGGTGTCGGACGGGCTGTCGATCGTCAACGCCGACTTCTCCGCCGGGACGTTCCGGCTGTCGCGCGCCACGATCGGCGCGCACACCTTCGTCGGCAACGACATCGCCTACCCCGCGCAGAGCCGCACCGGCGACAACTGCCTGCTCGCGACCAAGGTCATGCTGCCCATAGACGGGCATCTGAGGCGGGACGTCGGGCTGCTCGGCTCCCCCTGCTTCGAGATCCCGCGCTCGGTGCAGCGCGACGCCCGCTTCGACCACCTCAAGACCGGCGAGGAGCTGCGCCGCCGCCTCGCCGCCAAGACCCGGCACAACACGGTGACCATCGCGCTGTACCTGGTCAGCCGCTGGCTGCACGTCCTCGGCCTGGTCCTGCTGGCGATGGCCGCCGCGCGCCTCTACGACGCCGCCGGCGCGGCGGCGATCGCCGCCGGGATCGTGGGCGCGGTGGTGTTCACCACTCTGTACTTCGCGCTGGCCGAACGCCTGGCCACCGGCTTCCGCGCGCTGACCCCCCGGTTCTGCTCGATCTACCAGCCCTACTACTGGTGGCACGAGCGGATGTGGAAGCTCACCAACCCGCTGTACCTGGACCTGCTCAACGGCACCCCGTTCAAGAACCTCGCCTGGCGGCTGGTCGGGGTGCGCGTCGGCCGCAGGGTCTTCGACGACGGCTGCTACATACCGGAGCGGACGCTGGTCACCGTCGGCGACGACTGCACCCTGGCCCAGAAGAGCCTGATCCAGGCGCACTCGCTGGAGGACGGCACGTTCAAGTCCGACCACATCGCGATCGGCGCCGGTTGCAGCATCGGGACCAACGCCCTGGTCCACTACGGCGTCCGCATGGGCGACGGCGCCGTCCTGGACCCCGACTCCTTCCTCATGAAGGGCGAAGAGCTCGCCCCGCACGCCCACTGGCGCGGCAACCCCGCCGTCCCCGCGGCACCCGCCGCGCCCCCTCCGAAGGCCATCGCCGACCAGGACGGGCGGGCGGAGGCGCTCAGCCGGGGGTTCCGTAGCGGAGGCCGTCCAGCAGGAGGTCCAGGAGGCGGCCGGCTTGGGCGCGTTGCCCGGGGGCGCCCGCGGCCAGGGTGACGCCGCTCAGGGCGGTGAGCACGTCGGCGGGCGCGACGTCCGCGCGCAGGACGCCCGCCTCGGCCCCCGCGCGCAGCAGGGTTTCGCCGGCGCCGATCAGCCGGTCGCGGCTGTGCGCGTACGGGTCGCCGCCGGAGGCGATCACCGCGCGCAGCGCGTCGGCCATGCCCTGCTTGGTCGTCATGTAGTCCAGGAAGCGATCGGCCCAGGCGCGCATCGCCTCGACCGGCGGCATGGCCTCCAGCAGCTCGGGCACGGCGTCGCACAGCCGGGCGAGCTCGTTGCGGTAGGCCGCCTCGACCAGCGCCTCGCGGGTGGGGAAGTGGCGGTAGAGGGTGCCGATGCCGACGCCCGCCGCCTTGGCGATCGCTTCCAGCGTCACATCGGGCCCGTCGTGGGCGAACGCGCGCACGGCGGCGTCCAGAAGCCGTTCGCGGTTGCGCTGGGCGTCCGCGCGAAGCGGCCGTGGGCCGGTGACCGACACGATGCGTTCCTCCTCGCCCGTCCGCCGGCGCCCTGGCGGGCGCGGGCCGCAGATCTCCGTCTGGATTTCCCTGCGACCGTCCCACACGCAGGCACGATTTGCTAACCGGAGGAAACTCCGATTAGAGTCCGTCTAACTGGAGGTTCCTCCGATTCAGCGTACCGCGTGGGTCTCCCCATCAGAATCGCTCAACGAAACCAGGCACCGTCATGACCATGACACCTCGCATCACCACCCCGTTCAGCGCCACGTCCACCGCCGCCGAAGTCGTGGACGGCATCGATCTCACCGGCCGCCGCGCCATCGTGACCGGCGGGGCCTCGGGCATCGGCATCGAGACCGCGCGGGCGCTCGCCGGCGCGGGCGCGGAGGTCACCCTCGCCGTCCGCGACCTCGGCGCGGGCGAGCGCACCGCCGAGGACATCACCGCCGGCACCGGCGGCAAGCCGGTGCGCGTCGCGGCGCTGGACCTCGCCGACCGGGCCTCGGTCGCCGCCTTCGTCGCCGCGTGGGACGGCCCGCTGCACATCCTCGTCAACAACGCCGGCGTGATGGCGGCTCCGGAGACCCGCACGCCGGAGGGCTGGGAGCTGCAGTTCGCCACCAACCACCTCGGCCACTTCGCGCTCACCACCGGCCTGCTCCCGTCGCTCGCGGCGGCGGGCGGCGCCCGCGTCGTGTCCGTCAGCTCCGCCGCCCACCTGCGCTCGCCGGTCGTCTTCGACGACATCCACTTCCGGGACCGTCCGTACGAACCGTGGGCCGCCTACGGCCAGTCCAAGACGGCGAACGTGCTGTTCGCGGTCGAGGCGACCAGGCGGTGGGCGGACGACGGCGTCACCGTCAACGCCCTGCACCCCGGAGCGATCCGCACCAACCTGCAAAGGCACGTGTCGGACGAGGAGCTCGCGCGGCTGCGCGCCCAGACCGGCGGCGCGGCGGCCAGCTGGAAGATCCCTGAGCAGGGCGCCGCGACGTCCGTGCTGGTCGCCACCTCCCCGCTGCTGGAGGGCGTCGGCGGGCGCTACTTCGAAGACTGCGAAGAGGCCGGGCCCCACCAGCCCGGCACCCGCACCGGAGTGGCGGCCTACGCCCTCGACCCGGAAGCGGCCGCCCGCCTCTGGCAGGTCTCCGAGGAGTTCCTGGCCTCCTGACGCCGCACCGGCCCCGGGAGGGGCGCCATGCCAGGGGGTCACGCGTGGCGCCCGGGCCGGCCGGGCGCCAGGGACGGGTAGTCCGGCAGGTCGATGTTGGTGGCGAACATGTCCGTCATCTTCAGCATCCCCTTGAGCAGCAGGCGGCTTCTGAAGATCAGGTTGCGCATCCTGATCCTGCCGGGCGTGCCCGGGGCCAGGAACGGACCGGCGTTGCCGTTCTTGGCGATCTTCGCGTAGGGCCGGACGAGCTCCTCGTAGCGCTGGAACGCGGCGCGATGGTCTCCGCCGGCCAGCGCGAGCTCGCCGGCCAGGACGTAGGCGCCGACCACGGCCAGGCCGGTGCCGAACCCGGCCAGCGTGTTGCCGTACGCGGTGTCGCCGACCAGCGCGACGCGCCCCTTGGCGTACCGCTCGACGCGCACCTGGCTGATCGAGTCGAGGTACAGGTCGTCCGCGCGCCGCACCTGCTCAAGGATCGCCGGGGTCCGCCCGCCCATCCCGGCGTAGGCGCCGATCACGATGCGCTTCATCTCCTCGACGTCGTAGCGGTCGTAGGCGAGCTCCGGGGAGGCGAAGACGAAGAAGGCCGGCGACTTGGGTCCGCCGCTCGCGACCATCCTGCCCGGCTCGTTGTACATCTGCGGGACCCCTCCCACGGGCTCGGGAAGCTCGGCGAGCGCGTAGTAGTGCCCGAGGAAGCGGACGTGGTCGCGCTCCGGGCCGAACGCCAGCCTGCGGACGTTGGAGTGCATCCCGTCGGCGCCCACCACCAGGTCGAACGTGCGAGGAGCGCCGCGCTCGAACGTGACGTGCACCCCGCCCGGCGCCTCGGTGAGCGAGGTGATGGAGTCGCCGAAGACGTACTCGCATCCGGCCGCGGCGCTCCGGTCGTACAGCAGCCGGGCGAGGTCTCCGCGCCGGATCTCCAGCGCGCCGCCGGAGAACTCGGCGGGGAGCACCGCCAGCCGGCGGCCGTCCGCGTCGACGATCTCCTGGTCGGTGCCGCCGGTCCGCATGCGGCGGACGTCCTCCAGGATTCCCATGCGGCGCAGCACCGTCAGGTGCGTCTCGCCCTTGAAGTCGACGGCCTGCCCGCCGGGCCGCAGGGCCGGCGCCTTCTCCACGACGGTCACGGTGAACCCGTACCGCCTGAGCCACCAGCCGAGCGCGGGGCCGCCGATGCCTGCCCCGGAGATGAGAATGTTCGTGTTCTCCATGTCCCCGAGCCTGGACGCGACCGCTGACAGCCCGGCGACAGCCCGCTGACAAGCCGGCGCGGTCCTGTCAGCGCCGCCGGCTCCCCACCCAGGGACGGGCGAGGCGGCGTCGCCGGGTCACCGGCGCCGGGTGAGGGAGACGTCGGGTCACCGGCGCCGCGCGAGGGGTACGTCGCCGGGGCATCGGCCGAGGGCGGGTCGCCGGTCAGGTGAGGGCGGCCGTCGCCTGGTCGCGGGGCAGGGCGGCGCCCTCGGCGAAGCGGGCCGCGAAGGCGGCGGCGCCGATCAGTTCCGTGGCGCCCGCGGCGACGCGGGCGACGTCGCGGTCGCCGGTGACCGCGGTGCCGCGCAGGGCCACCCCGACGCCGAGCAGGTACGCGGCCCGCTCGCCCGCGCCTTCGAGCAGGGCCGCCCCGGCGTGGCCCTCGGCGATGTCGGCCAGCTCGGTGGCCACCACCCGCGTCTCGCGCGCCAGGCGCAGCGCCTCCCCGTGCCGGCTCACGGCCTCGGCGAGGTCGCCCTCCGCCTCGGCCAGCCGTCCCAGCGCGGTGTGCACCAGCGGCCGGACCCCCGCGGTGGCGAAGGGCCCGACGGCGGCCGCGTCCAGCGCGGCCCGGTAAGCCTCGCGCGCCACGGCGTGCTCCCCGGACAGCCGGGCCAGCTCGCCGCGGCCGAGTTCGACCCAAGGAGACCGGCGCGACGGGCTGGTCACGCGTGCCAGCTCGGCGGCGCGGACGAGGTCGGCGCGGGCCGCGGCGAAGTCGCCCTCGCGCAGCAGCCCGCCGGCCCTGCGCCACAGCACGTCCACCGTCTCGTCGAGGGCGCCGAGCTGTTCGTGCAGGTCGACGGCCTGTCCCCACAGCAGCCTGGCCCGCGCCCACTCGCCGCGCCAGCTCGCGAGCAGGGCCAGCCATTCCAGCGCCTGCGCCATCCCCCACCGCTCCCCCAGAGCGCGGAAGCCGGACAGCGTCGACTCCAGCTCGCGCTCGGCGCCGGACGGCCCGCCGTCGATCAGGAGCAGCAGCGACATCCCCAGCCGCGACGCGGCCCTGCTCCACGGGTCGGGGCCGAGCAGCCGCCCGCGCCGGGCGGCGGTCTCGGCGTCCGGCGGCCCGGCGATCATCCCCCACAGCGCGTTGGTGAACGGGTAGCGCACCTCGTGGCCCAGCGTCCGCATGATCCGCTCGGCCCGCGCCCACTGCTCGGGAGGGGCGTGCGGCACGGCGTTCAGCACGCACAGCACGTACTCCTCCTCCAGCCCGGCGGGCGGCCCGTCGCCGAACCGTTCGAGCAGCCGCAGCGCCGAGGAGGCCGCCTGGACGCGCCGCCCGCTCAGCCACCAGTACGCGGCCAGGGCCGCGACGAGCCCGAGCCCGGTGGCCGGATCGTCCTGGACGGCGTGCTGAAGCGCGGCCCGCAGGTTGCCGGACTCGGCCGACAGCCGGGCCAGCCATTCGAGCTGCTCGGCCCGCCGCAGCCAGGGGTCGGCACGCCGCGCGAGATCGAGATAGCAGGCCGCGTGCTCGGCCCGCACCCGCGGCAGCTCCCCCGACTCCGCCAGCCGCTGCGCGCAGAACAGGCGGATGGTGTCCAGCATGCGGTAGCGGCCGCCGTCCGCCTCGACGAGCGACTTGTCCACCAGGTCGGCCAGCAGTCCGGCCACCGGGCCGGGCGGCTGCTCGCCGTCGCCGCACACCCGCTCGACCGCCTCCAGCGTCGCGCCCCCGGAGAACACCGAGAACCGCCGGGCGAGCGCCTGCTCTCGCGTGGTGAGCAGGCTCCAGCTCCAGTCGACCACCGCGTGCAGCGTGCGGTGCCGCGCCGCCGCGGTGCGGTCGCCGCGGGACAGCAGCGCGAACCGCCCGTGCTCGCCCAGCCGCTCGGCGATCTGCGCGGCGGTGAAGGACCTGAGCCTGGCCGCCGCCAGCTCGATGGCCAGCGGGAGGCCGTCCAGCGTCACGCAGATCTCGGCGAACTCCGGCCGCATCGTCACGCCGGGGCGCACGGCGGCGGCCCGCTCCATGAACAGCCGCACCGCGGGGTAGGCGAGCGCGTCGTCGCCGTCCACGCCCGGAGGCGGCACCGGGAGCGGCGCCAGCGGGACGAGCATCTCGCCGGTGAGTCCCAGCGGCTCCCGGCTGGTGCACAGGACGGCCAGCGCCGGGCAGGCGTCGAGCAGCCGGCGGGCCAGCGCGGCGGCCGCGTCGACCAGGTGCTCGCAGTTGTCCAGGATGAGCAGCAGGTCCTGGTCGGCGAGCGCCGCCGTCAGCCGCTCGGCGGGGTCGGCCCGGCCGAGCGCGGGTGACCGCAGCCCCGTCTCGCGCAGGCCGAGCACGCTCAGCACGGCCGGCGGGATCTGGTCGCCGTCCTCCAGCGGGGACAGGTCGACGAAGCAGGCCTCCCTGCCGCCGCGGCGGGCCGCCTCGACGGCCAGGCGGGTCTTGCCGGTGCCTCCCGGGCCGGTCACGGTCACCAGCCGGTGGCCGCGGAGCGCGTCCAGGCGGGCCAGCTCCTCCTCGCGCCCCACGAAACCGGTGAGCGGCGCGGGCAGCCCGCCCCGCGGCCGCCTCTCCCGCTCGTCCCTTCCCTGCTCGTCCCTTCCCTGCTCGTCCTTCCCCTGCCCGTGCTCGCCGCGCAGGATGGCCACGTGCAGCGCGGCGAGCTCCGGCGCCGGGTCGACGCCCAGCTCGTCGGCCAGCAGCCGCCTGACGTCCTCGAAGACGGCGAGCGCCGCGGCACGTCGCCCGGAGGCGTGCAGCGCCCGCATGAGCTGGCCGGCGAACCGTTCTCGCAGCGGGTGCGCGGCCACGAGCCGCCGCAGCTCGGCGACCGAGGTGCCCTCGGGCAGGGCCAGTTCGGCCTCCACGAGGTCCTCTCGCGCCGACAGCCGCAGTTCCTCCAGCCTGGACGCCTGCGGCGGCGCGAACGGCACGTCCGCCACGTCGGCGAGCGCGGGACCCCGCCACAGCGCGAGCGCCTCGCGCAGCACGGTGGCGGCCTGTTCGTGCCGGCCGGCGACGAGGAGCCCGCGCCCCTCGCGGGCCAGCAGCTCGAAGCGGTGCGCGTCGACGTCCGCGGGGTCCACGGCGAGCCGGTAGCCCGCGTCGTCGAACTCGATCGTGCCGGGAGGAAGCGCTCTGCGCAGCCGCGACACGTGCGCCTGGACGGCACCCGCCGCGAGCGCGGGCGGCCGGTCGCCGTACTGGCCGTCGATCAGCCGCGCCACGCTGACCGGCCGACCGGCGTCGAGCAGGAGCAGGGCGAGCAGCGCCCGGGGCCGGAGACCGGCCACGGAGATCGGCTCGCCGTCCTTCGTACGCGCCTCGACCGGCCCAAGGATGCCGAACCACACAGATCCGATCGTATTGCCCAGCCCCCCGGACCGGATCCGGCTCGCGCTCCGTGCTCAGACCAGGAGCGTCGAGAGGTTCTGCTTGTGGGTGCGGCTGAGCTCGTCGACGATGATCTCCGGCGTGCCGGCGGCGATGCCGTCCAGGGCGGCCGCGGCCACCGCGGCCGGGTCGATCTTGTTCTCCGGGGCGACGTAGGAGGCCATGTCGGTGTCCATGTAGCCGACGTGCAGGCTGGAGACCTGGATGCCATTGGCGGCCAGTTCCTGGCGGACCACGTTGGTCATCGCCCAGGCGGCGGCCTTGGCGACGCTGTAGCCGCCGTAGGCGGGGACGTGCAGCCACGAGAGCACCGACAGCACGTTGAGGATGGCGCCGCCGCCGTTGGCCTCGATGACCGGCGCGAACGCGCGCGTCGCGGCGAGGGTGCCGAAGTAGTGGGTCTCCATCTCCAGGCGGACGTCGTCGAAGTCGCCCCCGATCAGCCCGGCGTGGGTCGAGACGCCGGCGTTGTTGATCAGCAGCGTGGCGTCGGTGGCGACGCGGGCGGCCTGCGCCACCGATTCGGGGTCGGTGATGTCCAGGCGCAGCGGCACCGCGCCGGGCACGTCGACGGTCTCGGGCCTGCGGGCCGCCGCGTACACCTTGGCGCCGCGTTCGAGCAGCTGCGTGACGAGGGAGCGGCCGAGGCCGCGGTTGCCGCCGGTCACCACGGCCACGGCGTTCTCGATGTCCATGTCTTCGTACCTCCTATGCGTTCTCCAGCTCCTGACCTGCGAATTCATGCAGTAGTCCGAGCTGGCTTGGTTCAGCCAAGCTAGCAGCTAGCTTGGAAAAAGCAAGTGAGAGTAGGCTGGAGGCGTGAGAAGGACGACCCGCCGCGCCATGCTGGACGCCGAGTGCTCGATCCAGCGCAGCCTCGAAGTGATGGGAGACCCGTGGAGCGTGCTGATCCTGCGCGACGCGTTCCGGGGCAGCAGCCGGTTCGGTGACTTCCAGGCCGGCCTCGGCATCTCCACCGACCTGCTCACCGACCGCCTGGCGCGCCTGGTCGACGCCGGCATCCTTGAGCGGCGCCCGTACAGCGAGCCCGGCAGGCGCGCGCGCAACGGCTACCACCTCACGCCCGCGGGCGAGGAGCTGCGCGTCGTCCTCGGGTCCCTTCAGCAGTGGGGAGACCACCACCGCCCGCCCGAGGCCGGCCCGGCCTACGAACGCCGCAGCCGCGCCACCGGCGAACGCCTCACCGTGGCCTTCGTGGACGCCGCCGGTCGCGCGGTGCCGCTGGACGACGTCACCTTCGTCCGGGCCGCCCGGCCCGAGGGGGAGACGTGCGCGGTCCCGCCAGACAGCGAGCCGGAGCGGAAGCCGGCCACCGCCCGGCCCGAAGAGGAGCAGACCCGCGCCGTCCGGTCAGGGAGTGCGCCCGCCGAGGCTGCGGCGTCCGGCGTGAGCTGAACGTTTCACCGCGTTCCGCGCCGCCTCACGCGTGGTCCGGCCGCGTTCTCCGAGGTGCCGAAGTCGCCCGCGCGCCCGCGCCCGGCCGTCCGCCCCGCCGCCGCCGTCCGTGAGGGCGCGCCGGCCGCCCGCTGTTGTACATCTCTAACAGGGCACCGAGCCCGGGAACGCCACCGCCTCACGCCGGGCCGGATGGGACTTGAGCGGCCGTCGCGCCGGCACGGCGACCCGGCCGGGCCGGCCACGTCATGGAGATGATCTTTCATGAGACTGGGCAACGGCCGATTACGGCGCAGGATCCTCGTCGCGGTCACGGCCACCGCGCTCGCCGCCGCAGGGCTCGTCACCGGCACGATGACCGCCGCCGACGCGGCCCTCACCTGCGAGGTGACCTACACCAGTTACCAGTGGGGCACCGGGTCGGGCGGCTTCACGGCCACCGTCGCCGTCAAGAACAGCGAACCGGTCGTCAACTGGACGCTGACCTTCACCTTCCCCGGCTCTCAGCGGATCACCCAGGGCTGGGCGGCCCAGTGGAGCCAGTCGGGGGCCCGTGTCACCGCCAAGGGACAGTCCTGGGGTCCGGCCGGCTCCTTCACCATCGGCTTCAACGGGTCCTGGACGGACAGCAACCCGCCGCCGACGGACTTCGCGATCAACGGCGTGCCGTGCAAGGTCATCCTGGTCCCGAGCCCCAGTCCCTCCCCCAGTCCCAGTCCCAGCGTCTCGCCGAGCGCCACGCCCACGCCCGCGCCGCTGAAGATCCTCATCTCGCCCTCGTCGCTCACCGTGCCGGAGGGGGGCACGGCGAGCGTCCAGGTGCGGCTCAACCGGCAGCCGCCGGGCAACGTCATCGTCGGCACCGCCCGGGTGGCCGGCGACCCGGACCTCACCGCTGGGCCGACGCTGACCTTCACCCCGGCGAACTGGGACATCCCACAGATGATCGTCGTCGCCGCCGCCGAGGACGACGACACGGTGAACGGCTCGGCGACCTTCGACTCCCGCAGCAGCCAGATCACCGGCAGCAGCGCCGTGCTGTGGTCCGCCACCGAGCAGGACGACGACGAGGCCACCCCCTCGCCCACGCCGAGCCCCACGCCGGAGACCCCGGTGGACAACCCGTTCATGGGCGTCGCCGGGTACGTCAACGAAGACTGGGCCGCCAATGTCGAAAGCTCCGCCGCGGCGGCCGGCGGCAGCACGGCCGCGCGGATGCGCGGCCTGAAGACCGTGCCCACCGCCGTCTGGCTGGACCGCATCGCCAAGGTCACCGGCGGCGCCGGCGTCACCACGACCCTGGAGGACCATCTGGACGCGGCGCTGGCGCAGAACGCCGGCTACGTCACCCTGGTGCTGTACGACCTGCCGGACAAGGACTGCTGGTCCCTGGTCTCGGACGCCGAACTGCACGACTCCGAAGGCCTGAGCCGGTACAAGACCGAGTTCATCGACGCCATCGCCGCCATCGTCGCCAAGCAGAAGTACCGCCGGTTGCGCATCGCGACGATCATCGAGCCGCGTTCGCTGGCCCATCTCGTCACCGGCAGGAACACCATCTCGTGCGCGCTGGTAGGGCAGTCGGGCGTCTACCAGTCGGGGATCAGGTACGCCCTGGACAAGCTCTCGCCCCTGCCCAACGTCTACACCTATCTCGACGCCGCCCACTCGGGCTGGGTCGGCTGGGAGACGAACTTCACGCCGCTCGCCGACATCATCACCGAGACCGTACGGAGCACGACCGCCGGGCTGAGCAGCCTGGACGGCATCGCCACGAACGTCGCCGACTACATCCCGACCGAGGAGATCTACCTGCCCGACCCGTACCTGACCTTCGGCGGAGTCCAGGTCAGGTCCAGCCGGTTCTTCGACTGGAACCCCAACTTTGACGAACGGGACTACGCCTCGGCGATGCGGAACACGCTCATCGCCAGAGGCTTCCCCTCCTCCATCGGCATCGTGATCGACACCTCGCGCAACGGCTGGGGAGGGCCGGCCCGGCCGGTCCGCGTGAGCATCTCCGGCGACGTGAACACCTACGTGGACGAGAGCCGCCTGGACCGGCGCCCCTACCGGGTCAGCCCGTGCAACCAGAAGGGGGCAGGTCTCGGCGCCCGGCCCGTCGCGAACCCGCTGCCCGCCGTCGACGCCTACCTGTGGATCAAGCCGCCGGGCGAGTCCGACGGCGCCGGCGGCCCCTTGCTGCCTCCGGACACCGACCGGCTCGTCGACCGGATGTGCGACCCCTCCGCCATGAACCGGTACGACCAGACCCAGCCGACCAACGCCATGCCCAACGCGCCCGCCAAGGGCGACTGGCATCACGACCAGTTCGCGATGCTGGTGGAGAACGCCTACCCGCCCCTCTGACCGATCTCGCCACGCCCAACGAGAGGATCTTCGATGGCATCCGGGACATAGTCGCTGATGTCGGGCGCGCTCGGCGGGCGATGGCCCGATCTGCAAGGTATGTGTCCTTGCGGCCATTCCCCGCGGTCGCCAAGTATGGCGGCATGTCCCAACGCGTCGTCATCGTGCTCTTCGACGGCTTCCAGTTGCTCGACCTCGCGGGGCCGGCCGACGTCTTCTCGGCGGCCGGCCTGCTGCGCCCCGGCGCCGACTACCGCGTCGAGGTCGCGGCCGTCCACGCGGGCGCCGTGCGCTCGTTGTCCGGTGTCACCGTGGCCGCCGAGACGCCACTTGCGAGCGTGCGGGGTCCGGTCGACACGCTTCTGGTCGTCGGCGGCCTCCCGGCCCGTTCGGCGATCGCCGACACCCCCGGACTGGTCCCGGAGATACGCAGGCTCGCCGGGGAGTCGGGTCGCATCGGGTCCATCTGCTCGGGCACGTTGCTCCTGGCCGAGGCCGGCCTGCTGAAAGGACGGCGGGCGACCACCCACTGGGCGGTGGGCGGCCTGCTCGCCCGCGAGCATCCGGACGTCCAGGTGGACGCCGACCGCATCTACGTACGCGACGGCGACGTGTGGACCTCGGCGGGGGTCACCTCGGGCATCGACCTCGCCCTCGCCCTCGTCGCCCACGACCACGGACACGACCTCGCAAGGGAGATCTCCCGGTGGCTGGTGGTCTACCTGCAGCGGCCGGGCGGGCAGAGCCAGTTCAGCACGCCGCTGATAGCGCGCACGCCGAAGCGCGAGCCGCTGCGCGACCTTCAGGGATGGATCGAGGAGAACCTCCGGGCCGACCTGTCGGTGGAGGCGCTCGCGGGACGGGTCAGCATGAGCGTCCGCCACTTCTCGCGCGTCTTCCGGGCCGAGATCGGCATGTCACCCGCGCGCTACGTCGAACACGCGCGGACGGCGGCGGCCGGACGCCTGCTGGAGACCGGCGACGAGCCGCTCGACCGCGTCGCCGCCCGCGTCGGCCTCGGGACCCCGGAAACCCTTTACCGCGTCTTCCAGCGCCATCTCAAGATCTCGCCGGGCGAGTACCGGCGCAGGTTCCATTTCCATCGCAAGGACGTCTGACATGCGCATCGCCATCCCCCTGTACGCCGGCTACGACGCCGTGGACGCCCTGGGACCGTACTTCGTCCTGCGCAACATCCCCGGCGCCACGGTCACCTTCGTCGCCGAGCGGCCGGGCGTCGTCGCCGACGAGGGGGTCACGCTGACCGCCACCGCCTCGTTCGCCGACCTGCCCAGGCCGGACGTCCTGGTGGTGCCGGGCACCCAGGACGTGCAGCGGAGCACGGCGGACCCGGCGCTGATCCGCTACGTGCGGACGGCCCACCCTGCCACCACCTGGACCGCATCGGTGTGCGTGGGCTCGCTCACGCTCGGCGCGGCCGGCCTGCTGCACGGAGTCAGGGCGACCACGCACTGGGTCGCCCACGACCTGCTCGCCGGGTTCGGAGCGCGGCCGGTCGACGAGCGCTTCGTCCAGGACGGCAAGATCGTCACGTCGGCCGGCGCGCTGGCCGGCATCGACATGTCGCTCCACCTGGCGTCCTTGCTGGCGGGCGAGGAAGTGGCCATGGCGATCCAGCTCGGCCTGGAATACGCCCCCCAGCCGCCCTTCGACGCCGGAAGCCCGAAAACGGCCCCCAGAGAGACCACCGCACTGGTGCGCTCCCTCCTGAGGAAGGACGCCTGAGGCCGGCACGGCGCTGAGCAAGGATGCGGCGCCGGGGCGGGCGCGGCGTCGAGGAACAGTTGACCGGGCGCGGCACTGAGGCCAATGCGGCGGGCGCGGGCTGAGCGGATGGCCGCCCGACCGGGGGGCGGCCGGACCAGGGGACGGCGGTTGGGCACATGTCCTCCTTCAGGGCGGTCCGCGGCGGCGCGTGCTCTCGTACCATGACTTCGTGCGCGGCCTCATTCGCTCGGTGTGGGACGAGCCCCGTCCCCCGAACCCGCCGCGACGGGTGTGGCGAGACTGGGTGCTCGTGGGCGCGCTCGCATCGCTCACGGTGGTCGAAGGGGTCGTGCGTCCCGAGCTTCCGTGGCGGGCCTTCTCGGTCGCCGTCACCCTGGCGCTGGTGCCCACGCTGTTGTGGCGCCGCACCCGGCCGCTGCTCATGCTCGCGATCGTCTTCTGCACCACGAACGCTGCCCCGCTGTTCACCGGCGGAGAGGCTCCTGAGACCTACACCATGGCGTTCGTGTTGTGCCTGGTGTACGCGCTGGCCCGGTGGGCGTCCGGACGCGAGGCCGTCGCCGGGGCGGCCATCATGTTCTTCTCGGTGTCCATCGCGATCGCCTCGCACCGCATGCAGGCCGCCGACGCCGTCAGCGCGTTCACCGTCATGTGCACGGCCACCACCCTGGGCGCGGCGTTCCGCTACCGGGCCAGGGCGAGGATGCGCGAGCTCGACCAGGTCAAACTGCTCGAACGCGAGCAGCTGGCGCGCGATCTGCACGACACCGTCGCCCACCACGTCTCGGCGATGGCGATCCGCGCGCAGGCGGGCCTCGCCACCTCCGCGTCGCGCCCGGACGCCGCGGCCGAGGCGCTCCGCGTGATCGAGGCGGAGGCGGCGCGCGCGCTGGACGAGATGCGCGCCATGGTCCGCGTCCTGCGCCATGACGAGCCGGCCGATCTGACGCCCGGCCGGCGCATCGCCGACCTCGGACAGCTCGCGAGCCCGGGCCGCTCCGGCCCCGCCGTCGAGGTGCGGACGACGGGCGACCTCGGCGGCATCCCTCCTTCGGTCGAGGCCACGATCTACCGTCTCGCCCAGGAGTCGGTCACCAACGCCATCCGGCACGCGCGTCACGCCACCCGCGTCGAGGTCGCCGTCACCGCCGACGACACGGCGGTACGCCTGCGCGTGCACGACGACGGCGACACCGGCCCCACCCGGCCCGCCGCGCCGTCCGGATACGGGCTGATCGGCATGGCCGAACGCGCCGGCCTGCTCGGCGGCACCTGCGAGGCCGGCCCCGACCCCGGGGGCGGCTGGACGGTGACCGCCATGCTGCCGCTGAAGGGGGCGCCGGCATGAGCGTCACGGTGGTCGTCGCCGACGACCAGGAGATCGTCCGCACCGGGCTGGCGATGATCCTCGACGCCCAGCCGGGCATCGAGGTCGTCGGCGAGGCCGCCGACGGGCGGCGCGCCGTCGAACTCGCACGGCGCCTGCGCCCCGACGTGTGCCTGTTCGACATCCGCATGCCCGGCCTGGACGGCATCGAGGCCACCCGCCTGCTCGCCGGACCGGGCGTCGCGGACCCTCTCGCCGTCGTGGTCATCACCACCTTCGACCTCGACGAGTACGTCTACGCCGCCCTCCGGGCCGGCGCCCGGGGCTTCCTGCTGAAGAACGCCGGCGCGGAGCTGCTCTCGCAGGCCGTCCACGCCGCCGCCGACGGCGACGCGCTCATCGCGCCGAGCATCACCGCACGGCTGCTCGGCACCTTCGCCCGCAGCGGGCCCGCCACACCGCCGGCGCGTCCCATCGAGCCGCTCACCGACCGTGAGGAACAGGTGCTGGTGACCGTGGCGCGTGGACGCACCAACACCGAGATCGCCGTTGATCTTCACATCTCGCTCAGCACCGTGAAGACGCACATCGCCAGCCTGATGGCCAAGCTCGGCGCCCGCAACCGCGTCGAGATCGCCATGTGGGCCTATGAGACGCACCGCGTCCCCTTCACCGACCCGCACAACCCACCGCAAAGACATCGTTAGTGCCCGGCCGCACCGCCCGAGGGCCCTTTTTCACCGTCCGGGGACCCGGCTCCACCGTCCGAGGGCCCGGCTTCACCGTCCGGCCGGAGTACGGGGCCGGCGGGCCGGCCGACTCCTGCGGATGACCCATTCCGCCACGGCGAGGTTGATCACCCAGCCCGCGGCCATGAGGAGCGCCCTCGCAAGCTCGCCCGGCGTGCCGACGATCGCGAAGTAGGGCGCGTGGGTCAGCGCCTGCGTGCCCGCGCCCAGACCGATCGCGTAGCCGCGGATCATCCAGGCGCGGTGCCGGGCGATGTCCCGCCGCCTGATCGCGGCGAGGCCCAGGACGATGGACACGACCATGGCCGTGCCGAACACCAGCCGGAAGGCGGCCACGAGATCACCGTCACCCACGGGACGGGGATAGAAGAGCGTCATCTCCAGACCGGTGAGCCCCGCGAGGAGTCCGCACGGGACCAGGAGCCGCCCGGCGACGCGATGCCAGCCGGGCCTGCGCAGGCGGAATCCGGGGGCGAACTGGAAGGCCCCGAGGAGGCTGTACACGGTGACGCCGATGATGTGCAGCACCACCGGCAGCGGCGCCGCGAAGAAGCGGGCGTTCTCCGGCGTGATCACAGAACCGTCGCTGGTCAGCTCGGTCATCCGAACGGCCCCGGCGATCACGGGAACGGCGCTGAGCAGGATCAGCGAGGCGGGCACGAGCCACCCTGCCTTCGGGCGGGCGGCTCTGGCGGAGTTCTCCGGCCGGTTCCGCCCGGCCGTCGGCCGGCCGCCTCGCGGCGACCGTGGCAGCGGGGGGATCGGAGGGAGCGGGGGGCGTGCCGTCGGGCTCTCGTGGGTCATGAGCCGATCGTGGCAAGCGAGGCTATGGCGGATCATCGGCGGACCGGCCCCATTTCCCCTGGCCGATCATCCACGCAATGGGCGTACTTTCGGCTGATGAGCGGGGGATGCCGGCTTTCTACATTGATTCTCGCCATCCGTTGATGAGGAGAATGCCATGAAAGCCTTCGTCCTACGCTCGTACGGCCCACCCGACGTCCTCGACCTCACCGACGTGGCCGATCCCGTGCCCGGCGACGACGAGGTGCTGGTCCGGGTGCGCGCCACCTCCGTCCAGCCCTACGACTGGCACCACATGAGAGGAGAGCCCTACCTCGCGCGGCTGATGGGCGGCACCGTCGGGCTGCGCAGGTCGAAGATCGAGATTCTGGGCGCCGACATCGCGGGGCAGGTGGAGGCGGTCGGCGGGAACGTGACGCGGTTTCGTCCCGGCGACGAGGTGTTCGCGATGCCCAAGCAGGGCGGCTTCGCCCAGTACGTGTGCGTCCAGGAGGACGAACTGGCGCCGAAGCCGAAGAACCTCTCGTTCGAGCAGGCGGCCGCGGTGCCGATGGCGGCCAACACCGCCCTGATCGCCCTGCGCGACGCGGGACGGATGCGGACCGGGGACGAGGTTCTCATCAACGGGGCCTCGGGCGGCGTGGGCACGTTCGCCGTGCAGATCGCCCGTGCGCTCGGCGCCAAGGTCACCGGCGTCTGCAGCACGCGCAACGTGGACCTCGTCCGTTCGATCGGCGCGGACGAGGTCGTCGACTACACCAAGGAGGACTTCACTCGGAGGGGACGGCGCTACGACCTGCTGCTCGACAACGCGGGGAGCCGCTCAGGACTGGCGTGCCGCCGGGTGCTGAGGCCCAAGGGCGCCTACGTCGCCGTCGGCGGCCAGCCTGGACGCTGGCTGCAGCCCGCCGGCCACGTGTTCTCGGCGCTCGCGGTCGCGCCGTTCGTGTCCCAGCGCATGGTCTCGGCGGACGTGGTCCGCTGCGAGGAGAACAAGCGCAACCTCATGACGCTGACCCGGCTCATCGAGGACGGAAGCGTCACCCCGGTCATCGACCGCAGCTACCCGTTCGAGGAGATCCCCGCCGCGATCAGTTACGTGGAACAAGGCCACGCCCCCGGCAAGGTCGTCATCACGGTATGAGGGGGTCTTCGACGTCGCGGCCCGCGAGCGTGCGGCTAGCGGCGGCCGACGCCGTTGAGGAAGGTGTCGACGACGAGGTCGGCGGCCTGAGGGGGGTCGAGCCGGGGGAACCGGTGGGCGGCGGTGTCGACGAGGTGGTCGAGCATGGCGCGCGCCCAGGCGACCGGCACGTCGGCGCGTAGCAGGCCCTCGTCGGCCGCCCGCTGGACGAACCGGTCGAGCCGGCCGCTCAGTTCCTCCCTGCGGACGCTCGCGGCCGGATCGGCGTGCATCATGCGGCGCACGTCCAGCGGCCACTCGCGGCTGACCGGGACGATGCCCTCCACGTACCGGTGCAGGGCCACCGCCACCGGGGCCTCGACGAGCCGGGCCTCGTCCAGGACCCGCTGGGAGGAGTCGAGTTTCGCGTGGAAGACGGCGGTCAGCAGCGCCTCGCGGGTGGGGAAGCGGCGGTAGACGGTTCGCCGGTCGACACCGGCCTCCGCGGCGATCGCTCCCATGCTGGTCGCCGGGTCCTCGGCCAGCAGGCGGGCGCCGGTACGCAGGACCGCGTCGAGGTTGCGTGCGGCGTCAGCTCTCATAACGCCGTCAGTGTACCCGCCTTCAGGCCATCGCTGTAGCACATCACCATTTGACTTCACCAGGAGCGCGACATATACAGCTCTTAGCGCCACATCGCTGTGACATATAGCGGGGCGCCTCCCGGTAAGCGGACGGCGCGCTCGAAGTGGCGACAGGACAAGAGGAACGTGCATGAACAGGACCTGGCTCATCACCGGCGGCTCACGCGGCTTCGGGCGCGAACTCGCGGAGGCCGCGCTGGCCCGCGGCAACAAGGTCGTCGCCACCGCCCGGCGGCCGGAGCAGCTCGACGACCTCGTGCGGAAGTACGGCGACGACGTGCGGACGTTCGCGCTCGACGTCACCGACGCGGCCGCGGCACGTGCCGCCGTGCGGCTCGCCGTCGACGCGTTCGGCGCGCTCGACGTCGTGGTGAACAACGCCGGCTACGCCAACTCCTCCCCCATCGAGGAGACCCCGGACGAGGACTTCCGCGCGCAGGTCGAAGCCAACTTCTTCGGCGTCGTCAACGTCACGAAGGCCGCCCTGCCGGTGCTGCGCGCCCAGCGTTCCGGCCACATCGTGCAGTTCTCCTCCATCGGCGGACGCGTGGGCGGGTCCCCCGGGCTCGCCGCCTACCAGTCGGCGAAGTTCGCCGTCGAAGGCTTCTCCGAAGTGCTCAACAACGAGGTCAAGCCGCTGGGCATCAAGGTCACCATCATCGAGCCGGGAGCGTTCCGCACCGACTGGGCCGGGTCCTCCATGCAGATCCCGCCCGTCGGGCCCGACTACGAGGAGACCGTCGGCGCGATGAACCGCCGCCGCGCCGGCTTCGACGCGACCGCGCCGGGCGACCCCGCGCGAGCGGCACAGATCATCCTCGACATCGCCGACCTCGACGAGCCGCCGCTGCGCCTGCTCCTCGGGGCGGACGCGGTGCAACTGGCGGAGACATCGTCCCGCGCCCGCGCCGCCGAAGCCGCACGCTGGGCGGAGGTCAGCCGCTCGGCGATCTTCCCGCCCGGCGAGTGACCCGACACGAGTTACTCCTCGCGGGACGTCGTACGCGGAAGAGTCATCCTCTTCTCCTTGTACTGGGACGGCTACAGGTACAGAGCCGCCATCCCGCGAGAACTCATCGGTGGCGGACGCGATGTGACGGCGTCCGGGGAATCCGGCTTGGAGATCACGGCGATGTGTCGCGAGGCCGCCGCGTGTTACGACAGATTGGTGCCATGGATCGCCAGTTCATCAGTCACCTCGCCCATCGGGACCACTCCATCGCCGCGCCGGTCTCCGGCGCGCACGTGACCCGGCTGCTGCGCCGGGCCAGGCTGCCCGAAGGGGCGAGGATCCTCGACCTCGGCTGCGGTGAGGCGGCCTGGACGCTGCGGGCGCTGGCGCTGTACGAGGACGCGACCGCCGACGGCGTCGACATCTCCGCCGACGCGCTACGGGCGGCCGAGGTGAACGCGGAGGTCCAGGGCGTCTGGGAGCGCATCCGGCTGCACGAGCGGCCGGCCGCCGACTTCCCCGTGGCCGAGCGGTACGACCTGGTGATCTGCGTCGGAGCGACGCACGCGTTCGGCGGGCTCGGCCCCACCGTCGAGCACGTGCGCCGCTACCTGCGGCCGAACGGGCTGGCGCTCATCGGCGAGCAGTTCTGGGAGCGCGAGCCGACGCCGGAGGCGCTCACCCGGCTGGGCGCCGAGCCGGGCGAGCTGCGCGACCTGCCCGGCACCGTCGCCGCCGCCGAATCCGCCGGCTTCGACACGGTCTACGGGTACACCAGCGATCTGTCGGAATGGGATGAGTACGAGTGGTCCTGGACGGGGACCCTCCTGCGCTGGGCGAACGAGAACCCCGGCCCGGACGCCGACGCGGCCCGCGCCGCCGCCCTGGAGCACCGCGACATGTGGCTGCACGGCTACCGGGGAATCCTCGGCTTCGTCACCCTCCTGCTCCAGCGCACCGGCTGAGACCGAGCCGCGTCCGACGCAGATACCGCCATCCCAGGACGCCGTACCAGATCATGACCGGCAGGTGGAGGGCGTACCCGGTCTGTTCGAGCGCCACCGTGGATCCCTCCGTTCCGGTCGTCCACGGGAGGGCGACCGCCGCCAGGCCGGAAAGCGCGGCGATCAGGCCGGCCGCGCGAAGCCCGGCGGGCATCGGGATGCCGAACGCGGCGGCCGCCGTCGCGGCGACCCACAGCAGCCCCGCCAGGTCTACCAGCCATTTGGCGGTGAGCAGGACCGCCGAGGCCACGGTGACGGCCCCCGGAGCACCCGGGCGGGCGGCCAGCTGGGTCAGTGCCAGGTTTCCCGCGTCATGGAGCAGGCCCGCCAGCCCGGCGGCGGCCAGCAGGCCGCCCGCCTGCGTCACCAGGTGCCCTCTGGACGCCTCGGCAGGGCGAGCGGCCATCGCCAGCCCCGCCGCGGTCAGTGCCAGCCAGCCCAGCACGTCCAGCGCCAACTCGGTCATGTGCGGCCCGGCCTGCTCGCCCACCGCCGCCAGTACGGCCCCGGGGTCGGACGGACTCAGGGTCAACCCCGATGGCACCGCGATGGCGGTACCGGCGATCATGGTTGCCAGCGAGGTCAGCAGCAGCACACCGGTGAGCCGGTGCGAAGGGTTCGGATCGGTCATGGACGGACGCTAGAACCCTGACGCAGGGACAATGTCAACCCGCCATCGAGAGGGGACACCATGTGGCGGATCGGACAACTGGCGCACATGGTCGGCGTATCCGAACGCACCCTGCGCCACTACGACAAGATCGGCTTACTGGTCCCCGCCGCAGTGGACCGCACCACCGGCTATCGCCGGTACGGCGTGGCCGAGCTGTCCCGGCTCGAACGCATCCGCGGACTGCGGCGCCTCGGCCTGCCGCTGCGTCGGATCGCCGATCTGCTGGACGCCCCCGACGCGCAGCTCCGCCAGGCGCTCACCGAGGTCGTGGCGAACATCCGGCGTGACATCGACGCGCTGGCCTCGACCGCGGCCCATGCCGAGGACCACCTGGCCACGCCCATGTCCGTCCTGCCCTGCCAGGCCGCAGTGGGCCCGCGCCGGTTACGCGTCCACCACATGCGTCTGGACCATCCCGCCGACCTGGCCACCCTCTGCTCGGAACCACCGGCGGCCCTGCTGACCTGGCTTCGCGGACGGCCGTCGGGCGGGTTCGCCGCCGCGGTGACCACCGAAGAGGCGGGCGACGCGCTCACCCTCCCCGCCCGCACCGTCGTACGAGCCCTCGTCCCCTCCTCTGCGGGCGTGGTGAGAGCCGGGTATGACCTGTTCGACTGGCTGCACCGCCACCGTCTCGCCGTCGTCGGCCCAACCCTGGAGGAACACCTCACCGACGCCGACGGCGCCCGCGCCATCGTCCTTGAGATCCCGGTGGATCCCCGAGCCGGGGCCCACGCCGCCTGACCGCTCCCGGCCGTCGCCGATCCACGCCTACCGGACCTCGCCCCGGGCGGGCAGGCCACACCCGCCGTGCTACACGCCTGCAGGGAGGGACGGATGCCGTACGCCTCGGGCCGCATCCAGGGGGAGATGCGGCCCGAGGCTGGGGAGGGGCAGGATTCACCGGTGGTCAGACCTATGGACGACTCACTCGGGGCGCCGGCCGGCGTGTGTCGATGCGATCCGCCGGTCCGCCGAAGGCCGAAAACGACTCAGCGTTCATAGAGGAGCCAGTTGGCAGGTGTCTGCTCGCAGTGGTACCAGTCTCCGGAATGCCCTTCTTCCTGGGCCTTCTTGTCCTCGAAGTAGTTCTCCACAGCGTGGCAGAAGATCCCGCCGGCCTCGCTGTTCGCGAAGGTGCTGATCAGCCGGGCCGCATGCGCCGGGGTGGCGAGCAGTCCGGCGCTGGAGGCGGCCACGACTGCGACGACGGCGATGCGTGTCCTGAGGTTCACAACTCGACTCCCATCGATCGGGTGCTGGACGCGGATCCTTCGCCCACGGCGAGTTGACGTCGTGCCGCCGACTGTAGGGTCGGCGGCGGTGGGGTCCCTGGATCTTCTGAACCTGGGTTTGCCATGCCCACCAAGAGGCCGCGCTCCTGCGCTATGGGGCGGCAGAAGGCGCGTGCGGTCGTTCGGAATACCCGCAGGACTGGATGCCGATACGGCTCCTGCCCCGTCCCGGAGTCGCCGGCCGGCAGTATGGCCGATGGCGTGGTTGCAGTGCGGAACCCGGTGAGATTTCAGCGCTGTTGCAGGAAAAGGCGTCGTTGCCGGCAGTCGCGGCGAACCGGGCGGCTCCGCACACCTCGGACGCGTCGTCGTAGCGGCACTCGGACATCAGTCCGTCCGAACCGGCCGCCCTCACGGTGCGGCGGTGATGCGAAAATCAACCATGGTCAACGAGCGGGCGGCGGCCCGGGAGCTCGGGACGTTCCTCCGCTCTCGACGTGAGAGGACGACCCCGAAGGACCTCGGGCTGGAGCCCGGCCCGAGGCGGAAGGTCGAGGGACTGCGGCGCGAAGAGGTCGCGGCGCTGGCCGGGCTGAGCACCGACTACTACCAGCGCCTGGAACAGGGCAGGAACGTGCGGCCCTCCGACGCGATACTGGATTCGATCGCCGACGCGCTCGCCCTGGACGAGGTGGAACGACGTCACCTGATGAGGCTGGCGCAGCTGGCGCGCAGACCCCGACCGCCGGCCCTCCGTGCGGCCGACCGGGTGCCGAGGAACGCCAGGCTGCTGCTGGAGGCGATAGACCTGCCGGCGTTCGTGGCCACCCGGCATCTCGACATGCTCGCCTGGAACAGGCTGACCGCGGCGCTGCTCGGCGATCCCCGAAAGATTCCACCGGACCGGCGCAACGTGCTCCTCACACTGTTCCATGAGGAGTTCCAGCCGCGCTGCCCCGGCTGGGAAGCCATGGCGTCCGACTACATCGGCATGCTGCGCGCCGCGGTCGCCACCGATCCCGAGCATCCACGAGCGGTCGCGATCGTCGATGAGCTGAGCATGTGCAGCCCCGAGTTCCGCCGGTTATGGGCGCGGCACGACGTCAGGGAGGGCGTCCACGGCGCCAAGACCTTCCAGCACCCGCGCGTCGGTGACATCGCCGTCGAATGGGACGCCTACCCGCTGCAGCCCCCGGCCGGACCACTGATGATCGTGTTCACCCCCATAGCCGGGCATGAAGGGCGATTACGCCGCCTGAAAGTCATCGCGGACGCCGGCGACGACCGTGAGCCGGAGCCGCACGCCGCACCCGCACCCGCACCCGCACCCGCCAAGCGGCATGCCGACACGGCAGGCGACCGGCGCCACGGCGGCGGCTGACGAACGGATACGGCGGAGCAGGGTGAGCCCGGTGCCGGGATTCAGGCGCGCGGCCCGGCTCACACCCGATGCCAGCGGGCCTCCGCGAAGCAGTAGACGGCGAACAGCACCAAGCCGACGGCGACCGCGACGAGCAGCCACGGACCGGTCGGGGTGTCGGCGAGCGACTTGAGCGCCCCATCGATGCCGACCGCCTTGCCGGGGTCGTACGTGAGGGCCGCCCGGCCGATCAGCGCGCCGGCGGCGAGAGCGATGACGCCACGGGCGACATGGCCGACCTTGCCGATGATGACCACGAGAGCGTGGGCGCGCGGCTCGGCCACGTGCATGTCCCGCATGAACCTCCCGGTCCACCCCTCGTGTATCCAGGACACGCCGAAGCCGATCAACGCGAGCGCTATCAGGGCGACCAGGATCTGGCCGCCGGGCAGCTCGAACAGCGCCTTGGCGGCATCCTGCGACTGGCTGTCGGTCGAGGAGGCGGCCTTGTTCTGAGTGAGCAGAGCCACCATCGAGAACACCAGGGCGATGTAGACGGCGGCCTTGGCGATGGACTCGACGCGATAACGGACCTCGGGCCGGCCCCAGATGGCCTCGGAGAGGTGCCAGACCGTCAACGCGGCCAGGCCGACGGCCATGACCCAGAGCAGGGTGTCACCGACAGGCGCGTCGCGCACGATGTGGATCGCACTGCTCTTGTCGGCCTCCCCACCCCTGCCGAAGGCGATCTGGAGCGCGACCAGCCCGATGATCGCGTACAGGACGCCGCGCGCGGCGAATCCGACTTTGGCCAGCTTCTCCAGGACGGGGTGGTCGGCCACGCGCCGGGCCGCACCCTCCAGCCGCCGGCCGGCCCGCTTCGCGGTCGTCATCGAGGTTCCTCCCGGGTAACAGGTCGATCTGACTCCTGACCTGGACCCGGTCGGTCAAACGTGCGAAGTTCGTGCCCGATAACTCGTCGGCGCTATACCCGCACCAGACGGACGGCTTTGCCGCAGAGCCTGCTCATGTCGTCTTCGTCTGAGGTGAGGATGATGACCGGGCGGGCGGAGCGGAGGGCGGTCGCGGCCACGACGGCGTCGATCGCGTACTTGTGGCCGTGCAGGCCGGCGGCACGGAGCAGTTCCAGCGCGTGGACGGAGAGATCCTCGGTCACCGGCTCCACACGCAGGCGCGACAGGTGCCATCGCAGGCGGTCGTTCGTCACCCGAGCGTCGAATGCTTCGAGAGGAGTGAGAGCGCTCACGGCGACGCGGAAATCGTTGCTCTGCGCCTCTCGGATGATCGCGGTGACACGCTGATCGGCCGCACACCATTTGGAGAGGCCTTCGGAGTCCAGGATGACGGTCCCGGCGCTCAGTTTGCTCCGTGCGCGTGCCATCTGCCGTCCTCCTGTAGTTCGGGAGCGGATTTCACGCTGCGGAACAGATCCTCCGCCTCGTCACGGAGGTGCTGCGGGATCGGGCCGTTCTCTTGTTCGTTGGCCTGAAGCGCCTCCTCCAACAGATCCCGCTCGATCTGACGCTCCACGGCGGCATCCACGTAGGCCGAGAAGCCGCGGGCACCGACACGTTCCTTGACGGCACGGATGTTACCGGCGCGCAGGGAGACGCTGACCTTGGCCGCGGGCCCCTCACCTGGCGGGAAGGCGCGTTCAGGCAGACTCATGAAGCAATCTTACTACTAGAAGTAGTAAATCACCCGCCCCCTCACGGATCGGCGCTCCTCTCCCACGCACGCGGCGAGCCGGCGCCTCCTGCCAGCGCGGGCTACATCGTGATGGCCGCCCTGAAGGTGGCCCTGACCGCGATCCTCCTGGGCGTGCTACGCCGCCACTGACCTTGATCACAGGTGACGGCCGAGCAGGTTCCAGTGCTGGCAGAACCACAGGAGGGCGAGCAGCCCCGCCAGCACGACCACCTGGTGGCCGCGGGCCAGGACGCTCGCGCGCCGCCAGGCCCTCACGGTGGTGGCGATCGCGGCGACGGTGAGTGCGAGGATCAGCAGCGGCAGCACGAGGAGGGCCTGGACGTTGGCCGGCACGCCGTACAGGATGCTCGTGTCGCCGGTCAGGACCAGCGTGAACAGCACCACGAACACCAGTCCGACCGCGGCGGCAAGCCCGGTCAGGACACGTCCGGCGCGCCAGACACGCGGAACGGGACGCTTCTTGGCCCGGAAGAGGCGGACCACGGCGGCCACCGGCAGGCCGAGTACGGCGGTCAGGGCCGTCACGGCGAACAGCAGGACGATGACGACGTTGACCGGCGGGGTGTCCCACCAGGGAACGCGTTGGTAGGCGGGACCGTCCGTGGCCACGTACGCGGCGCCGCTCCCGCCGGTCACCAGCGCCAGCCGCTGAGTGCCGCCGTCCTGCCGGTACAACCCGGGTCCCAGCGGGCTCCACGTCGAGCCCCTGAAAATGAGCTTCCCGCCCTCCACCCGCAGCCGGGTGGAACCGGTCAGGGCGACCACCTTCTCGATGCTGGACTCGGCGGACCGGGTCGGCTTGTAGAAGCCTTCGACCGGCATGACATGAGCGCCGCCGTCGGGCACGGCGCGCTTTCCGGGCAGGAAGCGGTCGAAGAAGGCAGGAATGATCTCGGTGGCGGCGTCGCCCCCGCCCAGACCGTTCATGGAGACGAACAGTCCGAGGTCGGCGTCGGGCACCAGCAGCAACGCGCTCTGGAAGCCCTCCCAGCCGCCGTCGTGCATGATCACACGATGCCCGTTGAGCGTCTGCTCCTTGAACCCGTGGGCGTACCCGTCGATGCGCGGATCGGCCGCGAACGTCCGCCGGTGCATGAGCCGGGCCGTCGGCTCGTCCAGGATGCGCCGGTCGCCGAAGCGTCCGTCCCGCAGGTGGGCGATCATGAAGTGGGCCATGTCGTTCGCGGTGGCGCTGATCGACCCGTCGGGGGCGAGGTTGTCGAAGACGAACGGCTTGCGCCGATACGCCCCGCCCTCGTAGTCGTAGCTGCGCGCCAGATCCGCGGCCAGCGGGGCGGGGACGGGCTCGGCGGCCGTGCTGTGCCGCATCGCGAGCGGGTCGAGGATGTGCTCGCGCACGTACTCGTCATACGGCTGCCCGCTCACCCGCGACACGATGTGCCCGGCCAGCGCCGCCCCATAGTTCGAGTACGCCGACACCTCGCCGGGCGGGCGCACCCGCGCGGGCATGTTGTCGGCGAGATAACGGGCCAAGGGCGGCACGTCGTCCTTGCTCCGCGACCCCACGCCGATCGTGCGGTCCTCGAACCCGGCCGTGTGGTCCATCAGGTCCTGCAGCGTGATCGGCCGGGGGTAGGTCGCGGGGATCCGGAACGCGGCAAGGTAGCGGTTCACGTCCGCGTCAAGGTCCAGCTTGCCCCGCTGGACCTGCTGCATCACCGCGGTCCAGGTGAACAGCTTGGTGATCGAGGCGATGCGGACCATTGAGGTGCCGGGGTCGAAGGGCCTGCGGTTCTCGACGTCGGCCAGTCCGTACCCCTTGCTGAAGAGCGTCTTCCCACCGCCCACCACCGAGACGACCGCGCCCGGCACGTGGTTCACCGCCAGCCCGTCGGCCATCGCGGCGTCGAAGAAGTCCGCGAGAGCACGTTCGTCCGGAAGATCGGTGGCCGCCGCGGCGGGACGCGGCACGAGGATCATCAGCGCCGCGCACAACGCGACGGACACCGCCGCCGCGCACACCGCGACGAGCATCGAACGGAAGACATACACGGGAGGACTCCTGACCTTGTCGAGGCCATCCACGATGCGGCCGGCGATGGCGCGGCCGCATCGCCATCGCGGCCACCGGCGTGTCAGAAGAAAGTCGGATAAGCCCGGCGTCCGGCATCGACCCTGGTATGAGGTGGCGCGCCACCGCCCTGGCTACGCTGGACCGATGCTGTCGTACCGCGCGGCGCTGCGGCGGGTGGCCGCGCTCGGGCCGCACACGATCAGCGCGGCCGCCGTGGCGCTCTGTCTGTTCCTCACCGTCCTGGCGGTCAGGACGCCGTGGGCGCCGCTGCCGCCACCCGTCATCGCCGCCGCCGGGCTGGCAGGCACGGGTGCGGTGTGGTTCCGGGGCCGGTGGCCGGTCGCGGTGGCCGTCGCCGGGGCGGGCGCGTTCGTGCTGTCGGGCAATCCGGGGCCGCTGCTGATCAGCTTGTTCTCCGGCGCGAGCACGCGTTTCCCGGCGCTGGCGGCGATCGGCGTGGCCGGGTTCCTGGCCCAGCAGTGGGTGGACGGCGGCCGATCGGGCACGGACGCGCTGATCTCGGCGGCGACCGCCACCGGGGTCGCGCTCGCGACAGGGGCGTACGTCACCACCCGCCGCGAGCTGACCCGATCGCTGCGCGAGCGCGCCGAACGCGCCGAGACCGAGCAGCGTCTGCGCAACGAGCAGGCGAGGTCCGCCGAGCGCCGCCGGATCGCCCGGGAGATGCACGACGTGCTCGCGCACAAGGTGACGCTCATCTCGCTGCACGCCGGCGGCCTGGAGGTGAACGCGAGCGCGGGGCCCGAGCGCGTCGAGCGGGAGGCGGCGCTGATCAGGGTCAGCGCGCAGGAGGCCCTCGAAGAGCTGCGCAAGATCCTCGGCGTGCTGCGCGCCGGGGCCGACGATGACGACGACGGCTTCCCCGACCTGCGGCGGCTGGCCGACTCCTGGGTATCGGCCGGCGGGACCGTCACCCTGCACGGCGATATCGGCACGTGGCCATTGGAAACGGCCAGGGCCGCGCATCGCCTCGTCCAGGAGGGCCTGACCAATGCGCACAAGCACGCCCACGGGGCCCCGGTCACGATCACGGCGACCGGGAGCAGGGAAGACGGTGTCATGATCGCGGTCGCCAACGGACGCTCGTCCCGGCCGAGCCTGGAGACCGGCGCCGGGGTCGGTCTGGTGGGGCTGGCGGAGCGTTTCCGGCTGATCGGCGGAACGGTGCGCGGCGGTCCGGACGATGCGGGAGGCTGGCGTCTTGAGGGCCGGCTGCCGTGGCACGCCGCGGACGCATCCCCGGGGGGATCACATGATCAGGACACTGCTGGTTGACGACGAGCCGCTGATCCGCGCGGGGCTGCGGTTCATCATCGAGTCCGCACCCGACGTGGAGGTCGTGGGCGAGGCCGAGGACGGCGACCAGGCCGTCGACGCGGTCCGCCGTCTGGGGCCCGACGTCGTCCTGATGGACGTCAGGATGCCCCGGTACGACGGCCTGGCCGCCACCGGGGCCATCCGCCGGCTCGCCCGGCCGCCCGCGGTGATCATCCTCACCACGTTCGACAGCGACGAGCACGTCTTCACCGCCCTGGAGGCCGGAGCCTGCGGGTTCCTGCTCAAGGACACCGCGCCGCACGACCTGATCCAGGCGATCCGCCTCGCGCACGGCGGCGACTCGATGCTGTCCCCGCGGGTCACTCGGCGGCTGATCCACCGGCTCACCACCGACCAGCCCATTCGGCGCCGCCGTGACGCACTCGCCCGGCTGGAGGCCCTGACCGGCCGCGAGCGCGAGGTGCTCACCGAGGTCGGGCTCGGCCGCTCGAACGCCGAGATCGCAGCCCGGCTGAACATGAGCGAGGCCACGGTCAAGAGCCACATCTCCCACCTGTTCGACAAGCTCGCCGTCACGAACCGCGTACAGGTGGCCATCGCCGCCTACCGCGCCGGCCTGGTCGACTGACTCGGCCCCACGCTCTTACCACCGGGACTGTACGACCAACGGCCTGAGCAGCCGCAGCCCCGGCGAGACGATTTTCGGCGTCCGCATGGTGCTGTCGGTCATCGTGGTGGCCGCGCCGCCGGGATCGGCCGCGAAAACCGAGATGCCCGTGCCTCGCAGCCGCTCCGCCAGGTCCAGGGTGTATGCGAGGTTGGCGAGCTTCGCCCGGCCATACCAGTGAAAGCCGCTTCCAGCTCGCCCGTCGTCATGGCGATGACCAGCCTCTCGGCCTCGTCCACGTCGTGGTACTCCAGGATCTCCCCGTTGTCCTCAAGGAAGGCATCTCCCGGCTGAACCATCGCCCAACTGATCGCATCGAATGGTCGGCGCCGCTTGACGAGATACGCACCGCCGAGGACCTGAACGGCGACTCCGGGCTAACGGGACCCCGAGCGGAACTCCGTCCATAGATCGACGGCTTTCTCCAGATCGAGTGCCGCTACATCCTCGCGGGCCATGCCGACTGTGTAGATCAAGCGATTGGCGAGCCAGTCGGGGACCGGCTCTCGTGCAGGTGGCTCGTCGATGTGGATGTGGTCGGTCAGAGTTCCGAGGCGGTCGATGACCTCGCCGAGGCGGACGAGATCGGGACGCGAACCGCCGGCCGCCCGGACTCGCGCCTTGGCCTCGGCGTAGACCTCCGCGTCGGCCCTCTCGCCGACTGCCCAGATCTCACAGATTTCGACCGCCTTGTCATCGGTGATCCGATAGACGACCCGCCAGGTGTTCCGGCCGACGACAAGCTTGCGGAATCCGGTGAGTTCCCCACCTAGTGGGTAACCGGCCTCGGGGTTCTCCAGCAACAGAAGAATTTTCTTCAGAATCTTGGGAACCGCGTCCGGGCCGATTTTACGGAGATCGTCGACGGCCGGGTCGGTGAATACGACGTCGGACACCGCTATTCGTCGTCATCCGGAAGCGCGGCCAGCGACTCACGGGTATGCCCGAAGGCGGAAAGGACATCATCGATCGACGTCCGTCGCCCGGTGTCGGTCGCCGCCCGTACGAGAACCAGCGCCAGATCGCGTAGATCGGCCGCGGCCTCTTCCAGCTCGTTGAGACGCCGCATGCTCACGACCGCTGCGACCGGCTGATGCCGACGGGTCACCACCAAATCTGTCCCATGCTCCGCATCGGCCACCAGGCGGGCCACCCCGCGCTGCGCAGCCTCGGTGACCGTGAGCTCGGTCGCATCATGGAGAACAGTCATGCGAAAACTGTATAGGAAACTGTGCAGAACGACAATCACTGAACCGCGTCGCAGGCCGTCGCAGCGGAACGGCCCGCGCCTGCAAGGTCGGCGGAACCTCCGGCGGCAGGTGACGAGCTACGCCTCGGCCGAGGACGGGCCGGCCCCCTGGCCCAGGTGGGCGACCTCCTCGGGCAGGCTGGAGCGCCGGCCACTCGTGCCTTCACCCCCTGTCTGGGCAAACCCCAAGGATTTCCCATCCCGCTGCATGAAGGAAGCGAGCGTTCGAGTGCGGCGCGACACCGTCGCGCATATGCGGCTCAGGCGTCGGGCTGGCGGCTTGCCGCGCTGAGCAGCAGGTCACCGAGTTCGGTCCGCGAGTAGAGCACCTGCCGGCCCACCCGCCGCGAGGTCAGCAGCCCGGCGGCACGCAGCGCCTGGAGGTGCGCGCTGAGCGTCGGCGCGGAGAGCGCCATCTGAGTGGCGGCCTGGCTGGTCGACATCGGCAGGTCGAGCTGGGCCAGCAGGGCGGCGCGGGTCTGCCCGAGGACGCCGGCGAGCGCCGAGCCGGTCTGCTCGGGGTGCGGCTCCCAGAGCCGGCCGAGGCCGCGCGGGGAGTAGGAGACGCTGGGGGCATCTGGCTGCGCGGTCCGCACCAGGACGTCCGGCCAGGCGAAGGCGCACGGCACGAGGAACAAGCCGCGCCCGCCGCAGTCGGCGTGGCCCTCGTAGTACTTGACGATTCTGAGCGTCTGGTCGGCGAACGTTACCGACGGGTGCAGGTTGCTCATCATCCGGTCGACGCCGCCGTCGGCCAGGGCATCGAGCCGGTAGGCGATGTCGTCGTCGAGTAACGCATTGATCCGCGGCCAGTCTGGGGCGATCGCGACCCGGTGGTACGCCTCGAGCGCCTCCGTGACGGGGCCGATACCCGCATCCGGCCGGTCCACCAGCGCCTGGAGCAGGGCTCGCCGCGCTTCGCGGCCGGGCCCCTGCTGGGCGACCGGGTGGGCCGCCAGGTGCGCCAGCTCCTGCGCCACGATCTCCGGATCGGCGTCGGCGATCTGCGCCAGCGCGTCCGCGAAGGTCGAGGAACGGCGACCCGGCGGCGGCACCAGGAAGTTGGGGACGTAGCCCTCTGGACGCACCAGCGCCCGCAGTAGGTCGAGGTCGCGCTCCCGCAGCCGGCCTGCCCGCTCGGCGAACC